>JBFISV010000030.1:0-15905 GCA_041608415.1 Woeseiaceae bacterium | reverse complement strand
TGGCCCGGGCCTGGCCGTCACCGGGGCTCGCGCTGTTGTTCGCGGGCGCGGCCGTGCTGTTCGCGTACGTCAGGCTGGTGGGCAACGAGCCGCTCTGGCAATCGATCCTCGGTGACGACTACCAGCGCGTCGTCAAACTCGCGGTCGAGGAATTCATCGAGCTGGTCGGCTACCTGCTGTGGCTCGTCGGTGCCATCGAGTACACCGTCCAGGCAAGCTCGATCGCGGAGCGCGCGCCGCGACCGGCAGCCGTACGGCGCCGGCAGACGAAACTCGGGCGCCGATCGTAACGGCGGTTCGCGCGGGCTCCCATCTACAGCACGGTCGGATTTTCCGCGGCGCCGTAGACCTCCTCCGGATCGAAGACTTTCTCGGTGTCCGTCCGGATCAGGTCGACCCGGCCGTCGCTCGATGAACTCGCGAATTCCGCGCCCGTCGGCACGCGTCGGTAGAAACAGCTGCGGTAACCGACGTGGCAGCTTGCGCCGCCGTCGACGTCCACGCGCAGCCAGATGCAGTCCTGGTCGTCGTCGACGAGCAATTCGCGCACGTGTTGCACGAATCCGCTCGTTGCGCCCTTGTGCCAGAGGACCTGCCGGCTGCGGCTCCAGTAGTGCGCTTCGCCCGTCGTGATCGTGAGTTCGAGAGCCGCGGCGTTCATGAAGCCCTGCATCAGGACCTCGCCGCTGGCCGCATCGGTGGTGACCACCGTGATGAGGCCGCGTGCGTCGAATTTCGGCGCGAGTTCACTGCCTTCTTCGACCTGTTCGACCGATCGGCGGGCTTGAAATCTGACGGGCAGCTCTGACATCGGTACAGCCTCGGCAATGTGTGCGGCGAAGCAGAATACTAGCCTCCGCGAAAACCCGCAATGTTGCTATCATGTGCGCCTTTTTGTTGGCCGCTTTTTTGGCCGGGCCCGAACACCATGACGACCCGAACACCATGACGATAAGGCTCTATGACACCCGGCGGGGCAGGAAAGTCGACTTCGAGCCGCTGGCTCGCGGCAAGGTGACGATGTACCTGTGCGGTCCGACGGTCTACAACTATGCGCACATCGGCAACGCCCGCCCGGCGGTCGTGTTCGATTTGCTCGCGCGCTTGTTGCGCCGCCGTTACGAACTCAAGTTCGCGCGCAATTTCACGGACGTCGACGACAAGATAAATGCCGCCGCGATCGAAACGGGCAGGCCGATCGACGAAATCACGGCAACGTACAAGCAGGCGTACAACGAAGACATGGCTGCCCTCGGGGTTCTGCCGCCTGACGTCGAGCCGTGCGCGACGGATCACGTCGGCGAGATGATCGACATGATCGAGACGCTGATCGCGAAGGGCCACGCGTACGCGGCCGACGGCCACGTGCTGTTCGATGTCGCCACCTATCCGGACTACGGTGCGCTGTCCAAACGCAACTTGCGCGAAATGATCGCGGGCGCGCGCGTCGAAGTCGCGCCCTACAAGAAGGCGGCGCAGGATTTCGTGCTGTGGAAGCCGTCGACGCCGGAATTGCCCGGCTGGGACTCCCCCTGGGGCCGCGGCCGTCCGGGCTGGCATATCGAATGCTCGGCGATGGCGGCCGCGCACCTCGGCACGACGATCGATATTCACGCGGGCGGCACGGACCTCGTGTTCCCGCATCACGAAAACGAAATGGCGCAGTCGACGTGCGCCCATGACGGCCGGGTTTTCGCGCGCTACTGGCTGCACAACGGCTTTCTGAGCATGGATCACGAGAAAATGTCGAAGTCCCTCGGCAACGTCCTGCTGGTCCACGAACTCATCAAGAGCATTCCGGGGGAGGTGTTGCGGCTGGGCCTGTTGTCGGCGCATTACCGGCAGCCGCTGGACTGGTCCGACGCAACGCTCGCGCAGGCGTACAAGGGTCTCGACCGACTGTACGGTGCGGTGCGGGGCGTGGAGGTGGGCGAAGACGCGCGGGCGAGCGCCGCGCCGCCCGACGCGCTCGTTGCCGCACTCGAGGACGACCTGAACACGCCGCAAGCGATGGCGGAATTCTTCATGCTCGCCAAGCACCTTAACAAAGCGCGGTCGGGTAGCGAGCGCGAACGGCTCGCGGCCGTCATGTATGCCTCCGGCGACCTCATGGGATTGCTCGGGCAGGACCCGGAAGACTGGTTCGCGGCGCCCGCCGACGGTGAACTCTCGCCGGCCGAGATCGAGACGATTCTCGAGAAACGCCGTATCGCGAAACGCGACAAGGACTATGCGGCGGCGGATGCCTACCGGGACCGGCTCACGGCCGCGGGCATCGGCATCGAGGACGGCCCCGACGGCACCACGTGGCGGCGCCTGTGAGCAACGAGGTCGCAAGTGCGCAACGCGCGCTGATCGACGAGTTCGGCTTCCTCGAAGACTGGATGGATCGCTACCAGTACCTGATCGATTTGGGTCGCAAGCTGCCGGATTTTCCGCAGGAGTATCGTACCGACGCCAACAAGATACGCGGCTGCCAGTCGCAGGTCTGGTTCGTCGCGGACGAGAAAGACGGCCGGCTGCATTTCCAGGCAATCAGCGACGCGGCCATCGTTTCGGGGCTGATTGCGATGCTGCTGCGAATTTACAGCGGCAAACCGGCCAAGGACATTCTCGACACGCCCGCCGAGTTCATCCCGGCACTGGACCTCGAAAGCCACCTGAGCCCGACGCGCAGCAACGGCCTGTATGCGATGCTCGAGGCCATCCGTAAGCGCGCGCGCGCATCGATAAGGGCGAGCTGATGTCCGACGCCCTGAGTCGACTGCTCGCCTGGCCGCTGTTGCTTATCGTGCAGGTCTATCGCCTTGCGATATCGCCGTGGCTGGGCGCGAATTGCCGCTACGAGCCAACGTGTTCCGAATACGCACTCGATGCACTGCGCACGCACGGTGCGTTTCGTGGCGGCCGGCTCGCCGTGAAGCGCATTCTGCGGTGCCATCCCTGGGGAGGCTCGGGCTACGACCCGGTGCCTCGGGAGCGTGCCCCGGGGCGCAAAGAGCGGTGAGTTTCGCCGCCTTCCGGCGCGCGCTCTGCCTGCCGCTCCGCTCCGGACCGCTGCGCCTGTTCCTGTTCACGCTGCTCCTGATCGCTGGCGCCGTCATGGCCATCGCGGCCGCGAGCGTCTGGATCGCGGCCGGCCTCGGCGTGCTGTTCGGAGTCGCGCTGCTACCCGGATCGACCCGTTACCTGCTGCACGTCGCGGAGCAGTCCGCGGCCGGGCGGCCGCCGCAACCCCCCGACACGGACATGTTCACGCCACTGGGCAGCGCATGGCCGTTTCTCGCGATGCTGCTGCCCGTTGCGGGCGCCGTCGGCGCACACTGGCTCGATCGCGAACTGGGCCGGGCGATGGCCCTCGCCGGCGCCGTCGGCTTCGTTATCGCCTATCCCGCCGTGGCGGGGGTTCTCGTCATTACGCACTCGCCCGTGCAGGCTTGCCGCCCGCGGGCGCTGCTGCGCTTCATCGGCGCCACTGGCAGCGGCTACTGGTACGCGGCAGCGACGCTGCTCGCGGCTGCCGGCGTGCCGTTTTATCTGGCGGGCACTTCGGCCGGGCTCGCGTTCGTTGCGATCGCCGCGTTCATCTATCTGCTGTTTGCATTTTTCGCCGTGCTGGGTGCGGCCATGCGCGGACCGCGGCTCATCGACGAGGTTGCAATTCCCGACGCGATTGCGCCGGCCCGCCCGGGCGAGTCGGCGCGCCTCGAGCGCCGGCGCACGGGGGTGTTGAACCACGCTTACGGATTTGCCAGCCGCGGCAACCGGCAAGGCGCACTCGACCACATCGACGGGTGGCTCCGCGAGGATCCCGATCCGGACGCCGCACGGGCCTGGTTCCTCGAGCAGCTGCTCCGCTGGGAGCGGCCCGACGCCGGTCTTTATTTCGCACAGTCCTCGGTTACCGAGCTGCTGGCGCGCGGCGAGCAGGTGGCGGCGGTGAAGGTCATGCTGCGCGCGCGCCTCGCGGATGCGGGATTCCGGCCGCGGCCGGACGACCTGCCGGCCGCGATCGAGGCGGCCCGGGCGTCCGGCAACGGCGCGCTGGCGGACGCGCTCGGGCGCTCGCGAGGCTTGTAAATGCAGGGGGGTCGTGGTGTCATGAGGCCTCGGACGAGCCATGGACAAACGCCTGCTGAACATTCTCCGCTGCCCCGTCACCCACAAGGGCCTGGCCATTGCCAAGCGCGATACGCTCGGGCGTATCAATGCCGCCATCGAAGCGGGTGGCGTCACCAATCGTGACGGCGTGCTGCTCAGCGACCCGCTCGCCGAGGCGCTCGTGACCGACGACAGCAAGCTTGCCTATCCCGTCAGCGACGGCATCCCCGTGCTGCTCGAGGGCGAGTCCATCAGCCTGGCCCAGCTCGACTGACGGCAGCGTATTGAAACTCCGGGCTAATCAGCTTGCCTCGCACCTGAAACACAACCTGGCGCCGTGCTATCTCGTCAGCGGCGACGAGCACCTGCTCGTGGGCGAGGCGCTGGATCAGATTCGAAACGCAGCCCGCGCGCGAGGCTTCGGCGCGCGCGAGGTGTACGTCGGGCAGACCGGTTTCGACTGGTCGCAGCTCACGGCGGCCGCCTCCAACCACTCGCTGTTCGCCGAGCGACGCATCATCGAGGTGCGGCTGCCGACGGGCAAGCCAGGCCGCCAGGGCGGAGCCGCGCTCACGGATTTCGTCGCACGGCTCGGGCCGGAGCTCATGTTGATCGTCAGCAGCGCGAAACTCGACCGCAGCGCCGCCGCATCGAAGTGGGCCAAAACCATCGAGTCGAAGGGCGCGAGCCTCGCGATCTGGCCGATCGGCGTTCGCGAATTACCCGGCTTCATCGCGGATCGGATGCGCCGTGCGGGCCTCGAACCCGAGCGCAGCGCAGTCCGGCTGATCGCCGACCGTGTCGAAGGCAACCTGCTGGCGGCGAGCCAGGAAATCGAAAAGCTGCGTCTGCTGCACGGCGAAGGCAAGATCCGCGGCGAGGACGTCGGCCGCGCGGTCGCGAACAGCAGCCGTTACGACGTCTATAAACTGGCGGATGCGGCGCTCGCGGGCGACGCCGGTCGGGCGCTGAAGATTCTCGGCGGACTGCAGGCCGAGGGCGTGGAGCCCGTCATCGCGGTCTGGTCGTTGACACGCGAATTGCGAACGCTGGCACGGCTGGCCGCCGCCGTCTCCCGCAATGCCGATCTCGGCGCTCAGATGCGCAAACTGGGCGTCTGGCGCAATCGCGAGGGACTCGTACGTGGCTGCGTGAGCCGGCACAGCGAGCAAGACCTGTATCGCCTGCTGAAAGCGGCCGGCCGCGCCGACGCGCTCGCGAAGGGGCAGGCTTTCGGAGACCCGTGGCAACTCGCCGCCGACATCGTGCTGCAATTGTCGCTGGGCACAAGACGGGCAGCATGAAGCCTATCGGCGTTTTCGGCGGCACTTTCGATCCGATTCATTACGGCCATTTGCGAACGGCGTTCGAAATGCTGCAGGCCCTGCGCTTTTACGAAGTGCGCTTCATTCCCTGTGGCGACCCGCCGCATCGTGGTGCGACGTTCGCGGCCGCCGAGCGGCGTTTCGATATGGTACGGGTCGCAATCGGCGAGCAGCCCGGCTTCGCCGTCGACGACCGGGAACTCAGGCGCTCGGGCCCATCGTATTCGATCGACACCTTGGCGAGCCTGCGCACGGAATATCCCGAGCGCTCGCTGGGTCTGATTATCGGCATGGACGCGTTCCTGGGATTGCCCCGCTGGCACCGCTGGACGGAGATTCTCGGCGTGGCGCACATCATCGTGGCGCATCGCCCGGGCTGGCGCGCGCCGGACATCGGACCGCTGGGGGAACTGCTGGTCGCCCACGGCACGCATCGCATCGACGATCTGCACGAAAAAACCCACGGCTGCATTCACATCCACGCCGTCACGCAGCTCGAGATTTCGTCGACGGAGATTCGCGAACTCGTCGAGGCGGGCCGGGACCCGCGCTTCCTGATGCCGGATGCGGTGCGCCACATCATCCGGGAGACCGCCTGCTACGGGCGACTGCAGACGTCGGACGACTGCCATTGAGGCGACCGGTATTATTTAATGGCGCCGGCAGGCGCCGCGGACGGGAGCAACGATTGAGCAAAAGAGTAAAACACGCATGAACAGCGACGAACTGGCGACACTGATCATCGACGCGCTGGAAGACGTCAAGGCCATCGACATCGTCAAACTCGACGTTCGCGACATGACGACGGTAACCGATTACATGATCGTCGCCAGTGGCAGATCGAACCGGCACGTGCAGGCCCTCGTCGACAACGTCGCCGAAAAAGCGAAGGCCGCGGGGCGCCGGCCGATCGGTATCGAGGGAGAGGAGGGCAGCGAGTGGGTGCTTCTCGACCTGCAGGACGCGCTCGTACACGTCATGCTGCCGAAAGTGCGTGAATTCTATAACCTGGAGAAGCTCTGGTCGCTCGGCGCCCCGACCGACGCCAAAGCGACCGAGCGCTGAGGCGCGTAGCCGTGCACATCCGTCTGCTCGCGATCGGCGATCGCCAGCCGGCCTGGGTCGACGCGGCGTTCCAGAGCTACGTGACCCGACTTCCGCGCGAATGGCGTTTCGAACTCGAGACGATTGCCAGCGCGAAACGCGGCAAAAAAACTTCGCCGTCGCGTGCCATCGACGCCGAAAGCCGCAAGCTACTCGCGAAGCTCGGCGCCGACGAACAGGTCGTGTTGCTCGACGAGCGGGGCCGGCAAATGACGAGCCAGGCGCTTGCGGCGTGCCTGTCGCGCTGGCTTGCGAACGGGCGCGATCTCGTGTTCGTGGTCGGCGGCCCGGACGGCGTCAGCGAACATTGTCGCGAGCGGGCGGACGTCACCTGGTCGCTGTCGGAGCTTACGCTGTCGCACGGACTCGTGCGCGTGCTGTTCGCCGAACAAATCTATCGCGCCTGGTCGCTTCTCGCCGGGCATCCCTATCATCGCGAGTAACGCGGGCCAGCCTCGCCGTGCCGACGCTCGCAACTGGCCCCGACTCCGGTCTCGAATTGATTGTCGCGACGGCATCGCCGCGCCGCATCGAGCTGCTGCGCGCGCTCGGCGTCGGCTTTCGCGCGCAGGCGGCCGACGTCGACGAGGCCGTGATGCCGGGGGAGACGGCCGAGGCCATGGTGCTGCGCCTCGCAGCCGCGAAAGCGCTCGCCGTCGACGCCGGCGATCGGCAGATCGTTCTCGGCGCCGATACGGCCGTCGAACTCGACGGCGAGATCTTCGGCAAGCCGCGCGACCGGGCGGACGGGCTGCGCATGCTCAGCCGCATGTCCGGCCGCTCGCACGAGGTCAGGACCGCCGTTGCCGTCGCTTGCAGCGGCGCCGTTCGAAGCGCGCTGTCGTGTACTCGTGTGCAATTCCGGGAGATCCGTCCCGACGAGGCTCTGCGCTACTGGCACAGCGGTGAGCCTCGCGACAAGGCCGGCGCCTATGCGATCCAGGGCCTCGGCGGACTGTTCGTCGCAGCGATCAGCGGCAGCTACACGGGCGTCGTCGGCCTGCCGCTGTTCGAAACCGCCATGCTGCTGCGCGAAGCCGGCCTCGACCTGTTACCGTCGATGCCGGAGTGATTCATGAACGACGTATCGACAAAGGTTGAAATACTCATCAACGTGACGCCGAGCGAGGTGCGCGCCGCGCTGCTCGAGAACGGCGTCCTGCAGGAAGTGCATATCGAGCGCGCTGCGCAGCGCGGGTTGATCAGCAACATCTACAAGGGCCAGGTCCTGCGCGTCCTGCCGGGCATGCAGGCTGCGTTTGTCGAGATCGGGCTGAGCCGCACGGCGTTCCTGCACGCCTCGGACATCGCTGCGGCCGGGAACGGGGACGAGGAAGAAGCGGCGTTGCCCGGGATTCGTGATCTCGCGCGCGAGGGCGACGACGTCGTCGTGCAGGTGGTGAAAGACCCGATCGGCAACAAAGGCGCACGACTCACCACGTTTATCACGCTGCCCGCCCGGCACCTGGTGCTGATGCCGAACGGCCACGGCGTCGGCGTCTCCGCACGAATCGAGGACAATGACGAACGCGAACGCCTGCGCGGGCTCGTCGAAACGCTGCTTGCCGAGCAGGCGCTCGATTGCGGCGCGATCGTACGAACGGTCGCAGAGGGTGCGGCGGGTGACGTGCTGCGGGCCGATCTCAAATACCTCGTGCGGCTCTGGGAGGTCATTCAGCAAAGGTGCAGGGAAGAAAGCGTAGAAACACTGATTCACGAGGATCTGTCGCTGCCATTGCGCATGCTCCGCGATCTCGTGACGGGCGACGTGGACCAGATTCTCATCGACAGCGAGGCCGATTTTCGACAGATGCAGGATTTTGCCGAAACTTTTCTGCCCGCGCTCGGGCCGAAACTCGAGTGCTATCAGCGTCGCCGTCCGATCTTTGATCTGCACGGCATCGAGGACGAGATCAAAAAGGCGCTCGACCGCAGCATCCCGCTGAAGTCGGGCGGCTACGTGATCTTCGATCAGACCGAGGCCATGACCACGATCGACGTCAATACGGGCGGCTACGTCGGGCATCGAAATCTCGAGGAGACGATCTACCGCACCAATCTCGAGGCGGCCGTGGCGATCGCGCGGCAACTGCGCCTTCGCAACCTGGGCGGCATCATCATCATCGATTTCATCGACATGGACGAGGAAGAGCATCGCCACAGCGTGCTCAGAGTGCTGCAAGAGTCGATGGTGCGCGACCATGCCCGCCATCAGCTCACGCCCGTATCGCCCCTCGGCCTCGTCGAGATGACCCGCAAGCGTACGCGTGAAAGCCTGCAACATATCCTGTGCGAGGACTGTCCAAGCTGTGAGGGCCGCGGTTTCATCATGACCGCCGAGACGGTGTGCCTCGAGATATTTCGCGAGATCATTCGCCAGGCGCGACAGTTCGATTTCGATTCGGCGCTGGTGCTCGCACACGAGGACGTCGTCGAATTGCTGCTGGACGAGCAGGCCGGAAGTCTCGCGGACCTCGAGGAACAGACCGGCAAGTCGATTCGGCTGCAAACCGAGTCCTTGTATTTGCAGGACCAGTTCGACGTAGTCCTGCTGTAGCACCGAACTCTCGCCGACCGATCGGACAATGAAAGAACTGCTGCACCGCCTGATCAAGTTAGCCGCCTACACGGCTGCCGGCGTCGTGATCCTGCTCGCGATCGCAGTGGCGTTGTTCCGCCTGTTCCTGCCGCGGCTGCCCGAGTACCAGGAGGACATCAAGGGCTGGGCGAGCGCCGCGATCGGCATGCAGGTCGAGTTTACCGGCATGGATGCGCGCTGGGGACTGCGCGGCCCGGAGCTGAAGTTTTACAGCGCCGAACTCGTCAGGCCTGACGACCAGACGCGATTCGTGGCAGCCACCGAGGTCGGTGTCGGCGTGTCGCTGCTGCGCCTGCTCGTCGATCGCACGCTGGTCGTTGATACGGTCTCGATCATCGAGACGAGCGTCGAGGTTCGGCGTCTCGCCGACGGCGGCTGGCGCATCCAGGGTCGCCCCGCCGAGGAACTGCTGGCGCTGCGCGGCGACGGCCGCAGGCCGATGGGGGCGTTCACCGTCATCGGCCAGGACATCGAGGTTCAGTACATCGAACCCGGCGACGAGCGGCCGAGATTTTTCGAGATTCCGCGGTTCGTCGCCGACGCCGACGACGCACGTCTCGCCATAGACTCGACGATTCGCCTGCCCGAAGAATTAGGCGGCCAGGTACGCGTGTCAGCGACGCGGCTGCGCGACGATATCGGCCGAATCGAGCCCTGGAACGTGGCAATCGTTGCAGACGCTATCGATCTCGGCGGCATTTCCGGCATGGATATCCGCGCACTGCCGGCATTCGCGAGCGGCCGCGGCGAACTCGACCTGTCGATCGCAATCGTCGGACGCGAACTCAGGAGCGCGTCGGCCGAGATCGACTTCGAAAACGTCGCGTTCGATGCGGCGCCGGCATTCGACGTGGCGGGCCGGATCGCGCTCGGTCACGACGACGACGGCTGGCTCGTCGCCGCGGACGACCTGGTGTTGCGAAGCGGCAACGGCGAGTGGCCGCGCACGTCGCTGCGGCTCGAAGCGAGCACCGATCGGAATGCCGACATCGCCATGATCGACGCGCGCGCAAGCTACCTGGACCTCGCCGATGCCGCGAGTTTCGCGCCGCTCTTGAGCGCCGCCAGTCGCGAGCGGCTCGATCGCTGGCGTCCCGACGGCGTCGTCCGCGATCTCGTGGCGACAGTGGCGGACCTCACCGGCGCCACGCCGCGCTATTCGGTGACGGCCGACATCGAAAGCGCGGGTTTTGCGGCGCACGGCAAGCTGCCGGGGACGCGCGGCTTTACGGGCAGCCTGCGCGCCGATCACGAGGGCGGCCTGCTGGAAATCCGCGCGACCGGCCTTACGCTCGATATGCCCGCCTGGCTGTCGGAGCCGGTCGAAATCGAAACGGCCGGCGGCACGGTAATCTGGCGCCGCGGCGACGAGCGCACGACGATACTGTCCGACAGCATTGCGATTCGCAATTCGATATTCGACAGCCAGAGCAACATCGAGGTAACGATCGACGCCGATGCGGCGCCCGTCGTGGATCTGTCGAGCACCTGGAGCATTAACGATATCGGCGCCGCGCGGCGCTACATTCCCGAGGCCGTCATGTCGCCAAAGCTGTACCTGTGGTTTCAGGACGCGCTGCTCGCCGGACGCATCCCGCGTGCCACGACGCGGCTTAACGGTCCTCTCGACAAGTTCCCGTTCGATGGCGGCGAGGGCCGCCTGCAGGTCGTTGCCGACTTCGAGGATCTCGAGTTTCGCTATGCGCGACGATTTCCGCTGGCCAACGTACGCGAAATGCAGGTCGTCATGGAGAACATGCGGCTCTATTCCGTGCAAAACCGGTTCGACAGCCTCGGCAACTCGACGGTCGACGGCAAAGTCGAGATCGAGGATCTGCGCCGCCCGGTGCTGACGATCGACTCGTATTCAACGGGCACGCTCGAATCGCTTCGCGAGTTCGCCGCCAACAGCCCGATCGACGCGATTTTCGGCGGCCAGCTCTCCCGGCTCTCGGTAGGCGGCGACGCCAATGTCAGGCTGGAACTCGACATGCCGTTAAAAAATTTGCGGTCATACGAATTCACGGCGCGCATCCGCAGCAATGCCGGAACGCTCAAGCTCGCTGGCCTCGATCCGCCAATAACCGGGCTCGCGGGCGCCGTGATCGTCGAGCGGGATCGCGTGTCGAGCGAGTCGCTCGGCGGCCGCTTTCTCGGCGAGTCGATTTCGATCGAACTGCAAGACGCCACGCCCGACATGGGGCAGTTTCGCGCGGTGGCCAAGATCAGCGGCGGCGCGG
The DNA here is from genome assembly GCA_041608415.1 of Woeseiaceae bacterium. GTDB lineage: Bacteria > Pseudomonadota > Gammaproteobacteria > Steroidobacterales > Woeseiaceae > UBA1847. The sequence goes on along the minus strand of JBFISV010000030.1, from coordinate 4,536 downwards.
GCGCCGATCAACTCGCAAGCGCGTTCGGCCTGCCGCTCGAAGACCGGATCGACGGCTGGACCGAGTATCACGCCGACATCCTGTTTCCGCGCTCCGATGTGGACGTGCCGGCGCCGCTGACGGTTCGCGTCGGCGCCAATCTGAAAGGGCTGTCGATCGATCTGCCGGCGCCGTTTCAAAAGGCGGCCGAATCGTCCCGGCCGCTGAGCTTCGACATCGCGTTTCTGCAAAAGGGCGAGAGGATCCAGACAAAAGGCGAGGCCAGCGACGAATTCAGCTGGCAACTCGACTTCGCAAAGCAGAATGGCGCCTGGGATTTCGATCGTGGCGTACTCGCACTCGGCGCCGATCCCATGGCGACTCCCGAGGTCCGCGGTCTGCATATTCACGGCCGCACGCCGCTCGTGCGTCTCGACGACTGGCTCGCGCAGGCTCGCGGCGACCGCGCAAGGTCCGGATTTGCCGAGCGTATTCGCTCCATCGATCTCGAGATCGACGATCTCTACCTGCTGGGCCAGCACCTCGAGGGGCACCACGTGCGAGTCGACCGCAGCGCGCGTGACTGGCTCGTGCAATTCGACGGCGCGGACGTCACCGGCTCGGCTTTCGTGCCCTACGATTTTTCGGCCGGTCGCGCGCTGGTACTCGACATGCAGCGACTGGTATTGCCGGGCGACGAAGCTGCCCGCGAGCAATCCGGCTCGCCGCTCGATCCGCGCACATTGCCGGCGATCTCGCTCGAAGCCGCGGAGTTCGCGATCGGCGAACGTTTCTTCGGCGCGGTCGACGCCGAGTTCGCGAAGACTCCGGACGGTCTCGAGTCGAGCGGTATCGTCGCAAAGGACGCGAGCTTCGAAATCGTGGCGGACGGACGCTGGGTGCACGCCGCTGACGATCCCATGGGTTCGCGCACCTACCTGCGTGCCACCCTGATCAGCCGTGACGTCGTCGCGACGATGCAGCGCCTGAACTACAATCCGGGCATCGTCGGTAACGACATGGCTATCGTGGCCGACGTTTTCTGGTCGGGCGGGCCGCGACTCGATTTTCTCGAGACGCTCGACGGCAACGTTCGCGTTCGCCTCGGATCCGGCCAGCTCGACGAGGTCGAGCCGGGAGCGGGACGAATGTTCGGGCTCATGAGTATCGTCGCGCTGCCGCGCCGCCTGTCGCTCGATTTCCGCGACGTGTTTCAAAAGGGATTCGGCTTCGATTCGATCGGCGGCACCTTTCGAATCGAGGACGGGACGGCATACACGTGCAACCTGTCACTCGCGGGGCCGGCCGCCAACATCGGCATCATCGGCGAAGTCGACCTCGCGAATCGCGATTACGCGCAAACCGCGGTCGTAAGCGCGAACGTCGGCAATACCTTACCCGTGGTCGGCGCGCTCGCGGCGGGACCGCAGGTCGCGGCGGCGCTGTTCCTGTTCTCACAGATTTTCAAGAAGCCATTGCAGGATATCGGCCAGGTGTATTACGGGATCTCGGGGCCCTGGGATGCGCCCGAGATCGAGACCACCAATGCGGCGGCATTTGCGACCAGCGGCGAGCTGGCTGGTTGCCTCGCCGAATCCGGGTAGAATCGTCGCGATGACGCGCGTTGCAGCCATTCAAATGAACAGCGGAGCCGATGTCGCGGCGAATCTGGCGCTGGCGGACCGCCTGCTCGGCGACGCGGCGGCGGACGGTTGTGCGCTCGCCGTGCTGCCCGAGAATTTCGCCCTCATGGCCGCGCATGGCCGCGACAAGACCGCGCACGCCGAAGCGCCCGGTGACGGTCCGATTCAGGCGTTTCTCGGCGACGCGGCCAGGCGCCATGGCCTGTGGATCATCGGCGGCAGCATTCCGCTGCGATCGCCCGACCCCGAGCGCGTTTACGGCGCCTGCGTCGCCGTGGACGAGAAGGGCAGCGCGCGGGCGATTTACCGCAAGATCCACCTGTTCGACGTCGACCTGCCGGAGCACAGCGAGTCGTACCGTGAGTCCCGGTCGATGTACCCGGGCGATGCCGTGGTCACGGTTGAGACACCGGTCGGCCCAATCGGGATGACGATTTGCTACGATCTGCGTTTTCCGGAGTTGTTTCGCGCACTCGTCGATGACGGCGCGACCGCCTTCACGGTGCCGGCCGCGTTTACGCGGGTCACGGGAACGGCGCACTGGCATGCGCTGCTCCGCGCCCGGGCGATCGAAAATCTCGCATGGGTGATCGCACCCGGCCAGCACGGCTCGCATCCCGATGGCAGGGCGACATTCGGGCATTCATTGATATGCGATCCCTGGGGCAAGATCGTTGCGGAGCGGGCCGAGGGCGATGCCTGCGTCACCGCGGACATCGAGCCCGCGGCGCCCGAAAAACTTCGACGGGAATTCCCGGCGCTGGCCAACCGGCGCCTGCACGCACCGCAAAGGACTGACACGTGAGCAACGCCACAGACGACAGGATCGATTCCGTGATGTCGAGTATGCTCGAGCCCGCCGGGCTCGACGAGCGACAGTTGAACATGACGCTCGGCGGCATCATGCAGAGTCGCGTCGATTACGCCGACCTGTATTTCCAGGTGAGCCGGCACGAAAGCTGGTCGCTCGAGGACAGTATCATCCGCGAGGGTAGCTACAGCCTCGAGCAAGGCGTCGGCGTGCGCGCCGTCAGCGGCGAAAAAACCGGCTTTGCCTACGCCGACGAGTTGCTGTTGCCGGCGCTCGAGCATGCCGCGGGGGCCGCGCGTGCGATTGCCCGTCACGGCCAGGAGCAGGCGCTGCCGGTATGGCGGCGCAGCGACGTGCCGCCGCTGTACCCGGGGGCCGATCCGACGAGCAGCATCACGGATATCGAGAAGACGGCCATGCTGACGCGACTCGAACGGGCAACGCGCGAGCTCGATTCGCGCGTCGAGCAGGTCATCATCAGCCTGTCGAGCAGCCAGGACCTCGTACTGGTCGCCGCGTCGGACGGCACCCTGGCCGCCGACATCCGGCCGCTCGTGCGCCTCAATGTGAGTGTCATCCTCGAGGAAAACGGGCGCCGCGAGCAGGGCTATGCGGGCGGCGGGGCCCGCGCCGATCTCGGCTACTTTTTCGACAGCGAGCGACCGCTCGAGTACGCACGCGAGGCGGTTCGGCAAGCGCTCGTGCAACTCGAGGCCGTGCCGGCGCCGGCCGGAGCGATGCCCGTCGTCCTCGGTGCGGGCTGGCCGGGAATCCTGCTGCACGAGGCCGTCGGGCACGGTCTCGAGGGCGATTTCAACCGCAAGGGCACGTCGGCATTTTCGGGGCGGGTCGGCCAGCGTGTGGCGTCGCCGCTTTGCACGATCGTCGACGACGGCACGATTCCGAATCGGCGCGGCTCACTGGCAATCGACGACGAGGGGACGCAGGGGCAATACAACGTGCTCGTGGAAGACGGAGTGCTCTGCGGTTACATGCAGGACAAGCTCAATGCCCGGCTCATGGGCGTCGCGCCCACGGGCAACGGCCGGCGCGAGTCCTTTGCGCACGTGCCGATGCCGCGCATGACCAACACCTACATGCTCGCCGGCAAGCACGACCCGGACGAGATCATCAGGTCGGTCGACAAGGGCCTGTATGCGCCGAACTTCGGCGGCGGGCAGGTGGACATCACGTCGGGCAAATTCGTGTTCTCGGCCAGCGAGGCTTACCTGATCGAGAACGGCAAAATCACCGCCCCCGTGAAAGGGGCGATGCTGATCGGCGATGGCCCCGAGGCGCTGACCAGGATCTCGATGGTCGGCAACGACCTCGAACTCGATAGCGGCGTCGGAACCTGCGGCAAGGAGGGCCAGTCGGTGCCGGTAGGCGTCGGCCAGCCGACCCTGAAGATCGATGAGCTCACCGTCGGCGGGACCGCTTGACATAAGCTGGGAGTCTGGCACTGCCCGGCGAGTCTGAGAGATACCTCACGCCGCGCCATCCGCCGTTCGTTTATCCTCGAAAGAGTGCAGAACGGCGGCCGAGGGGCTTCGTATCCGGGCCGCTTTGCAAAAATCGTGCGACGACCGACGGGCGCTCCCCGCCGGCAGTAGCGCCGGGCTCTTCGTATCGATTAACTGGACGGCGAGGCAACAGCCATGGAAAATGAACTCTATCAATCCGTAAGACTGCACCTGAAGCACATGTGGATTTCGAAACCCATCTACGAAAGCCTGCCGTATGTCTACCTGCTGTTCGGCGTCATTTCCCTGGCCGCGTCGATGTACATCGACCACTGGTACTGGCCGACGATCAGCTTCGTTACCGGCTTGCTCTGCCTCGTGGCCGGCATGGTCGTGTTTCTGAAGCGGCGCGATGCGCGCATGAAGGTGAAGCGCGGCCAGAAAGCCTGAGGCCCGGCCCCGCTACTTGCGAACGGCGGACGCCTCGTCCCCGTCGCGATCCCCGGGATCGGCTTTTTCCTTGTCCGCCGGACCGATTTCCCCGCGAGTTCCCTTGCCGTCAGGACTCGCGGCCTTGCGCAGGTCGCGGTAGACGAGCTGGTGAATTCCGACCGAAACGATGTCGCCGTCACGCAGCCGG
>JBFISV010000029.1:0-15958 GCA_041608415.1 Woeseiaceae bacterium | reverse complement strand
GTGTGCGACGAGAATTAATCGGAGTCTCCCTGGGCCGTTTTAAATCAGTAGCATCGGCAGCCTCTGGCAATTTTCACATTATGTAAAAATGCAGCGTTTTCGCTCGCGTTTGCCGCCGCGAGCGGCCCGGACCCGACATGAAAGCGCGCGCCGGCCGAACTGCATACCGGCCGTTATTTCCCCATGAGTTCGAGCAATGCAATCACCGTCGATTCCACGCCCGCGGTTACGGCGGGTTCCGGTGAAATCCTGAACAATGGCGAATGGTGGCTCGGCACCGGCGCGCCGCCGGCCGCCTCGCGATCGAAGTCCGCCTGCGGCGTGCCGCCGATCGCCCAGTAAACGCTTGGAATCTCCGGATCGGTCGTCAGGATCGGGAAATCCTCGGCACCCATGCCGCGGGTCGGCTTATCCACGACCCGTTCGGCGCCGAGCGAATGATTCCAGGCGTTTTTCAGACGCCTCGCCAGTGACGCGTCGTTGATCGTCGGCGGCACGCTCTCCTCGGAAACGATGACTTCGGGGAGCATGTCCTCGGGGAGCCCCGCGACACGACCCATGTTTTCGGCGATTCGCCGGATGCCGTCGAGCAACAGTTCCCGCGTCTCCGCGCTCGTGTTTCGAACCGTGAGCTGCAGGTGGGCGCGATCGGAGATGATGTTGTGCTTCGTGCCGGCGTGGAACGAGCCGACCGTGACCACGCCGGGCATGCGCGGCGACAGCTCCCGCGACACGAGCGTCTGCAGGGCGAGTACAATCTGACTGCCAAGCACGATCGGGTCTTTGCCGCGGTGCGGGTGCGCGCCGTGGGCGCCCACGCCGTGAACGATGATGTCGACCGTATCGGCGCCCGCATAGGGACTGCCTTCGGAAATGTTGACGACGCCGGCGACGTCGTTCGACGACACATGGAACGACAGCGCGTAGTCGGGTACGCCGAAGCGCTCCCACAGCCGATCCGCCTTCATCGCGGCAGCCCCGATCACGCGTTCCTCGGCAGGCTGAACGAGCAGCATCAACGTTCCGGCCCACTCGTCCCGCCGCGCCGCCATTTGCCGCGCGGTGCCGACGAGGCTCGTGATGTGAACGTCGTGACCGCAGGCGTGCATGGTATAGACCTCGTTGCCGGTGATCGGGTCGACCTGCTTTTTGCGCGAGGCATTTTCGAGGCCCGATTTTTCCTCGACCGGCAGCCCGTCCATGTCGGCGCGCATCATGACCAGCGGCCCATCGCCGTTCTTCATCAGGGCGACGACCCCGGTACCGCCGACACCCGCGGTCACCTCGAACCCGGCGCGCTCGAGTTCCTCGGCCATGCGCGCCGCAGTCTCTTCCTCGATGAGCGACAGTTCCGGGTTTCTGTGGAAATGATCGAACAGGGGCCACAGGTATTCGTCGTAGTCCGCCTGCACGGCGCCGCCGAGTTCGTAGGTGGCGCCGGATGCGGCGGCAAGGATGAGTGGCAGAACGCAAAGTGCGCGCTTCGACATCGGATTCCCCTCGATTGATTGGACGATTGATTCGGACGATTGATTCGGACGACTTATTTATCCGATCTATTGGGACGATTCAACGGGCGACAGTGTAACCCAACGCCCGGCTGGCGGTCGTCGTGTCGCGGAGATCGGCGGCCCGGGTGGCCTTCGGCCGCTCTAGGTGTTTGCGCCGCCGTGGCCCTGCAGGCGCTCGATCAACGAGCGCAGGAAGACCTTGTTGAATCGCAGCTGGCAGGACGAGGACACCTGTTCCATGAGCGTCGAGCTGACGCGCAATATCGTGACCGGGCCGTCGGCCTGAATGGATGCCTGCCGTTTGGCGCCGCGCACGTAGCTCGTCTCACCGAAACACTGCCCGTTCGACATGCCGCCAACCGCGCGGCCGTTGGCCTTCACCATGACTTTGCCCGAGACGATGATGTAGAAACGGTCGTCGATTTCGCCCTCGCGTACAATATCGTCGCCGTCCTGATACTCGGTCCAGTCGGACGCCCGCAGCACTTCCCAGATCTCGGCGTGCGAAAACTCGTGAAAGAAGGTCAGCGTGCGCAGCAGGTCGAAGTGCTCCTGGTTGTCGAAGCTGTCGTACTTCTGCCGCAAATCCTTGTAGACGCGCGTGAGATCGGCCGCCAGCGTTGCGCCCGTGTTGGGGCGCTGCTCCGGGTCCTTCAGCATCGCCCTGGCAACGATTTCCTCGATCATTTCAGGCAGGTCGTCGCGATACGTGTGGATCGGCGGCGGCGTGGCATAGACGATCTGGTGCAACAGCTTCGAAAGGTTGTCGGCCCGGAACGGGCGGAAACCGGTCAGCAATTCGTACATTACCGCGCCGAGCGAATACAGGTCGGACCGCGGTGTCAGCTCTTCGGACTGAACCTGTTCGGGTGACATGTAACTCGGTGACCCGGCAATGCCTTCGATCCGCGACACATCGGAATCGCGGACGATCGCGATGCCGAAGTCGATGATGCGCACATCGTTGTCGATCGTCAGCATGACGTTCGAGGGCTTGATGTCGCGGTGAATCACGCCACGGCCGTGCGCATAGTGCAGCGCCTTGGCACATTTGTAGATGATTTCGACGACGTCGTCGACGCGCAGCAGATTGTCCGGGCGGCAGTAAGCGGCCAGCGTCCGCGCGCCCTGGATGTGCTCGGTGACAACGTAGTAAGCGCCGTCTTCCTCGCCGGCATCGAAGATCGGCATGATGTTGGGATGCTGCAGCATGCCCACCATGTGCGCTTCGTTGAAGAACATCTTGCGCGAGACCCTCGCTCGATCCGCATCGGATTCCTCGCCGATGTTGTAGAGCTTGATCGCGACGTCGCGACGATAGTACGGGTCGTGAGAGAGAAAGACGGTGCCAGTGCTGCCCTGCCCGATCTTGTTGACGATGACGTATTTACCGATCTTGTCGGGGACGTCATTCGCACGATTCATTTCGCTAACCGGCGTGGCCATGTCTTCTCACTATCAGGTCATAAGCCACCCATAGAACCCAAGAATTATCGAGGCATAGATGGCGGCTGCGAGGTCGTCCAGCATAATTCCGAGGCCTCCGCCGAGTCTGTGATCCAGGTCCCGAATCGGCCAGGGCTTGAGGATGTCGAACAGTCGAAACAGTGCGAAGGCGGCGACAAAACCGAGCACGCTGCGTGGCGCCAGCAGCAGCGTCACATACATCCCCGCAATCTCGTCCCAGACGATGCCGCCGTGATCGTGCACGCCGATGCGGCGCGCGCTTTCACCGCAGATCCAGATCCCCGCGAGAAACAGCGCCGCGGCAAACGCCAATTGAACATAAAGCCCGGCTTCGAGCGTAAACCAGAACAGCAGCACGCCGGGCAACGAACCGATCGTACCGGGCGCCCAGGGGCTGAGCCCCGTGCCGAATCCGAACGCGAGGAAGTTGACGGGATCGGTGAGGACTCTTGCCGGCAGATTTTCGCCTGTTTCATTCATCGAAAGTGACGGTAACCGCCGTCCTCGACCGCAACCTCTGCACCTTCCTGCCGGCACACGAGCCGCGGCGATTCGGTGATCGTGCCGATCGCCGACAGTCGCATGGTCCCGGGATCGGGCGGCTCGACGGCAGCCGTGAAACACAGCTCATAGTCGTCACCGCCGCTGAGCGCAAAGCGGCGCTGCTCCTCGGCCGTGAAGTTGTCGCGCAGTGCGCTCGACAGCGGCAGGCGCGCGAGGTCGATTTCCGCACCGACACCGCTTGCCAGCAGCATTTTTTCGAGGTCGCCGTAAAGCCCGTCCGATACGTCGATCGCGGCGCTCGCGATGCCGACCAGCGAGCGGCCGTAGGCGACCCGCGCCGAGGGACGCGCAAAACGGCTGACCAGGTCTCTGACCGGATCGCCGCGGAGGAGACCCGCGAGCCCGGCGGCCGCGTCGCCGATCGTCCCGGTCACGTAAATCGTATCGCCGGGCCGCGCTGTGCTGCGCAGCAGCGCCGCGCCGTGATCGACCTCGCCCGTCACCTGGATGCTGACGACGATCTGCGCGGCGCTCGTCGTGTCGCCGCCGACGAGCGCGACGTCGAATTCGGCGGCCGCGGCGTAGAGCCCTTCGGCGAACGACTCGAGCCATGCCTCGTCCGCGACCGGCATCGAGAGGGCCAGCGTCATCCACCTGGGCGTCGCGCCCATCGCCGCGATGTCGGAAAGATTGACCGCCACCGCGCGGTAGCCGATGTCTGCCGGATGAAACCCGCGCGGGAAGTGCGTGCCCTCGACCAGCGTATCGACGACTTCGACGAGATGCATGCCCGGAGAGGGGGCGAGAACGGCGCCGTCGTCGCCGACGCCCACGACAACGCCGCTGGCACCGGCGGCACCATCGAAATAGCGCCGTATCAGTTCGAATTCATCCACCGAACTCGGCACTTCGCAGACGATGCGCCGCACGGTCGAGACAGCCATTGATGTACTTGTGGCCGTCCGTGGAGCCGAAACGCTTGGCCAGATTGACGCCTTCGTTGATAACGACCCGGAACGGGACGTCGTGACTCTCCTGCATTTCGAAAACGCCGATGAGCAGGATGCCGAACTCGATCGGGTCCAGCTGTGCCAGCGGCCGGTCGATGAGCGTCGAGATCGCCTCCTCGAGTTCACCCTGCCGCTTGCAGATTCCCGCGAGCGTCGCATTGAAATATGCCTGGTCCACGCGCTCGTACGCTTTTTGTTCGCGAAACTGGCGCATGAGTTCGTCGCAGTCGTGGCCCGCGATCTGTTTTTGGTACAACGCCTGCAGCACGAGTTCGCGCGCTCGCGTGCGGGCGCCGGATGCGACATTCGTGCGCACGGTTCAGTCGAGACGTCGTAGCAGATTGACGGATTCGATCACGGCGAGCGCTGCCTCCTCGCCTTTGTTGCCTGCCTTGGTGCCTGCCCGTTCTATCGCCTGCTCGATCGTATCCACGGTCAGTACGCCGAAGCCTACGGGAACGCCGTGACGCTCCGCCGCTGCCGACAGTCCGCGCACGCAGGCGCCGGCCACGTAATCGAAATGCGGCGTGCCGCCGCGGATGACGGCGCCGAGAGCGACGATGCCGTCGAAACGGCGCGAGGCCGCGATCTTGTCGACGACGACCGGCATATCGAATGCACCGGGGACCCGCACAATCTCGATGTCGTTGTCCGCCGCACCGTGTTGACGCAGGCAGTGCACCGCGCCCTTGAGCAGCGACTCGACGATGAAGTCATTGAAACGCGCAGCGACGATGGCGAAACGCGTGTCACGAATCCCACGATCGCCTTCGGTTGTTTTTATCTTGTCCATGCAGCGTCGCTTTACTGGACGTATTCGGTAATTTCGAGATCGAAGCCGGAGATCGCATACAAATGCTTCGGCGCCGACAGCACTCGTATTTTGGTAAGGCCGAGATCGCGAAGGATTTGCGCGCCGACGCCGTAGGTGCGCAGTACCGCATCGCCCGTACGCCGGTCGGTCAATTCGTCACGAGAGCAGCCGAGATCGTTGACGGCGTCGATGAAGTCGCGGGACGACTCCTGCTCGCGCAACAGCACGATGACCCCCGCCCGTTCCTCGGCGATGCGCTTGACGGCTGCGTCCAACGGCCAGCCCAGGGAGCGGCTGCGCACGCCGATTACGTCGCCCAGCGTGTCCTGAATGTGCACGCGCACCAGCGGAATTTCGGCCGTCGACAAGTCGCCTTTCACGAGCGCGACGTGCACGGCGCGATTCACCCGGTCGTCGTAGCAATACATCTTGAACTCGCCGTAGTCCGTTGTGACCGGCAACTCGGAAATGCGCTCGACGTTGCGCTCTTTCTCGAGCCGGTAGCGGATCAGGTCGGCGATCGTGCCAATGCGAATGTCGTGCACACGCGCGAACCTCTCGAGGTCCGGTCGTCGCGCCATGCTGCCGTCCTCGTTGAGGATCTCGACGATGACGGCGGCCGGTTCGAGACCCGCGAGCCGCGCGAGGTCGCAGCCCGCCTCGGTATGGCCGGCGCGCGTGAGCACGCCGCCCGGCTGCGCCATGACCGGGAAGATATGTCCGGGCTGACGCACGTCTCCGGGCTGCGCATCCGGCGCCACGGCCGCGAGCACGGTCTTCGCCCTGTCGTGTGCCGAGATGCCGGTCGTTATGCCCGTCGCCGCCTCGATCGACACCGTGAAGTTGGTCGCATGGTGCTGGTCCGTCTCGGTGACCATGAGCGGCAATCGCAGCTGCGCGCAGCGATCGCGGGACAGGGTCAGGCAGATCAGCCCGCGGCCGTGCGTGGCCATGTAGTTGATGTCTTCGGGGCGCACCTTTTCGGCCGCCATGAGCAGATCGCCTTCATTTTCGCGATTTTCGTCGTCGACCATGATGACCATCCTGCCGGCGCTCACGTCGGCGACGATGTCCTCGATGCTGCTGATTGCGCTGCCCAGCGCGCTCGGGTGGATCGTGGTGTTGTCAGGCATAGCCGTGCGCTCGCATGAAATCGAGTGAAATACCGCGGTCGTCTTCGGCCAGAAGCCGCTCCAGGTAGCGCGCAACCTGGTCGACTTCGATATTGACGGCGGTCCCGGCCGAATAGTCCCCGATCGTCGTTGCCTCCACTGTATGTGGAATGACGTTGAATTCAAAGCGCTTGTCACTTATCTCGTTGACGGTCAGGCTAACACCGTCGACACAGACCGAGCCTTTTTTCGCGACGTAGCGCGCGAATTCGGCAGGAATCTCGATGCCGATCCGCAGCGAGCGCGCATCCGGCGATACCGTGGTAACTCGCCCGACGCAGTCGACGTGGCCGCTGACCAGGTGTCCCCCGAGGCGCTCGCCGACGCGCAGAGCCGGTTCCAGGTTGACCTTCGATCCCTTCCGCAGGTCGCCGAGTGCCGTCACGTTGAGCGTTTCCGAGGACACGTCGGCATCGAAACCGTCGTCATGGAGCGCAGTGGCCGTCAGGCACACACCGTTGACCGCGATGCTCTCGCCCGGATCGAAGTCGGCAAAGTCGAGGCCCTGCGAACCCACGGACAGGCGCACGTCGCCGCCGTGCCGCTCGATCGCTCGTATGCTGCCTGTCGCCTTGATGATTCCCGTGAACATTATGTCAATCCGCAACGCGGGCGGTAATTCGGATGTCCGCGCCGACGCGGCGCATATCGGCGATTTTCATGGGGCATCGATTGCCGAGATCACGCCACCCCGGCGTGCGGAACATTCCCACCGTCTCGCTTCCCATGATATGGGGCGCCAGGTAAATCACAAGCTCGTCGATCAGTTTCGAGGCCAGCAGGCTGCCGGCAATGCCCGGGCCGGCCTCGACGAGCACGTCGTTGATTTCGCGGGCCGCGAGGTCGTCGAGCACGGCAGCGACGCCGGGCCTGCCGCCCTCGCCCGCCACCCGGACTACCTCGGCTCCGGCATTCGCGAGCGGGCCGCCGTTCGAGTCGTCGCTGCAATAGACCACCGTGCTGCCGGGAAGACAGAGCATTCGCGACGACAACGGCATGCGCAGTTTCGAATCGAGAATCGCGCGCAGCGGCTGCCGGCCGTCGGTCCGGATGGCCTCGTCGCGCACGGTCAGCGAAGGGTCGTCTGCCAGCACGGTGCCGATGCCCGTGAGAATCGCCCCGGAGCGGGCCCGGAGTCTCTGCACGTCGGCACGCGCTTCGGGGCCGCTGATCCACTGGCTTTCTCCGTTGCGCATGGCGATCGCCCCGTCGATGCTCGCGGCCATCTTGAGGCGCACGTATGGACGGCCGCGCCGAACCCGGCACAGGTAGCCCGTGTTCAGAGCCTCCGCCGCCGCCTGCATGAGGCCGACCTGCACGCCGATGCCCGCCGCCTCGAGCGCCGCGATGCCGCGGCCGCCGACTTCGGGATAGGGGTCCGGCATCGCGATCACCGCGCGCGCGATTCCCGCCCGGACCAGGGCGTCCGCGCAGGGCGGCGTCTTGCCATGGTGCGCACACGGTTCGAGCGTCACGTAGGCCGTCGCCGCGCGCGCGTTGCCGGCCGCCTCGAGTGCGTTGATTTCGGCGTGCGCCTCCCCGTGGCGACGGTGCCAGCCCTCGCCGATGACCCGGCCGTCGCGCACCAGTACGCAGCCGACCATCGGATTGGGGTACGCGGTGTTGCGGCCGCGTGACGCGAGCGTGAGCGCACGCGCCATGTGCACGCTGTCGGTAGCCGACAGTCCGCCCATGCCGAGCTACCCGTTTTTCTTGCCGAGCAAGTCGGGCAGCAAGGACATTTGCTCGCGGCTGGCGGCGGCATCCGATATGCGCTGCAGGCGCCGGATTTCCTCTTCGAACTCGGTCACGTCCTGGAAACGACGGTAGACGCTCGCGAAGCGCACGTAAGCAACCTCGTCGAGTGCGCGCAATTCTTCCATGACGAATTCGCCGAGGAGCCTCGACGGCACTTCGCGTTCGCCCATGGTCCGGAGTTTGTGCACGAGGCGGCCGATTGCCTCTTCGAGCTCGTCACTCGCCACGGGCCTTTTTTCGAGCGCCCGTGCCATGCTGGTTCGAAGCTTGCTTTCGTCGAAAGGCTGGCGCCGGTCGTCGTTCTTGATCAGACGCGGCATGACGAGTTCCGCGGACTCGAAGGTCGTAAAGCGCTCCTCGCAGTCTCCGCACTTGCGGCGCCGTCGAATCTGCCGGCCGTCAGCCGCGAGCCGCGAGTCGATGACCTTGGTTTCTTCGTGACTGCAAAACGGACAATGCATGAGCCTTTATAGATGACCGCGCGTATTCAGTCGCCGTACACCGGGAATCGTCGGCACAACTCGAGCACCTTTGCCCGTACGCGATCGATCATTTCCTCGTCCTCGATGTCGTCGAGTATATCCGCAATCCAGCCCGTCAACAGGCGGGTTTCGTCGGCGCCGAAGCCGCGCGTCGTTATCGCGGGGGTGCCGAGACGAAGGCCACTCGTCACGAACGGCGACTGCGGATCGTTGGGCACCGCATTTTTGTTCACGGTTATGTTGGCGCGCCCGAGCGCCGCATCGGCGTCTTTGCCCGTGATGCCGCGCTCGATGAGGCTGACGAGCATGAGGTGATTTTCGGTGCCGCCCGAGACGATCGGATAGCCGCGCTCGGAAAGCGTCGCCGCCATGACCCGCGCGTTCTCACAAACGCTGCCCTGGTAGTCCCTGAACGACGGTTCCATGGCCTCTTTGAAAGCCGCGGCCTTGGCCGCTATGACGTGCATGAGCGGGCCGCCCTGCGTACCCGGGAATACCAGCGAGTTGAATTTCCTGGTGAGCTCGTCGTTCTTTCTCGCAAGGATCAGGCCGCCGCGCGGGCCGCGCAGCGTTTTATGCGTCGTGGTCGTCACCACGTCGGCGACGGGTACGGGGTTTGGATAATGGCCGCTTGCGACGAGGCCCGCAACGTGCGCCATGTCGACCATCAGGTAGGCGCCGACGCTGTCGGCGATCTCGCGAAAGCGCTGCCAGTCGACAACCTTCGAGTAGGCGGAAAAGCCCGCGATTACGAGCTTCGGCGAATGCTCTTTGGCAAGCGCCTGCACCGCGTCGTAATCGATCAGGCCCGTCTCGGCATCGAGGCCGTACTGGACGGCATGATAAAGCTTGCCGGAAAAGTTGACCTTCGTTCCGTGGGTCAGGTGGCCGCCTTCGGCCAGGCTCATTCCGAGCAGCGTGTCGCCCGCATCCAGGAGCGCCATGCAGACGGCGGCATTCGCCTGTGAGCCCGAGTGCGGCTGGACGTTGGCATAGTCCGCGCCGAACAGCGCCTTGGCGCGCTCGATCGCGAGGGTCTCGGCGTCGTCGACATTCTCGCAGCCGCCGTAGTAACGCTTGCCCGGGTATCCCTCGGCGTACTTGTTGGTCAGAACGCTGCCCTGGGCCGCCATGACGCGCGGGCTGGCGTAATTTTCCGAGGCGATCAGTTCGACGTGCTCTTCCTGGCGCTGCTCTTCGCGACCGATGGCATCGGCGAGTTCGGGGTCGAACGCTGCGAGTGGCGTGGTCGTGTCGAACATGGACGGGATACTCCGGGGGCTGGCGCGGGGCGTGGAAAAGCGGCGATGTTACCTAATTAAGCGCCCGCCGGCAGGTGATTTTTCGACCCTGGCGTTGACCGCCGCGGCCGCTAGCCGGCTGCGGCGAAGGACTCGACGACCCGGGTCCATGCGCGCGCGACGTTGCGGCGGTTGTAGCCGCCGCCGCCCAGGCCCACGATGCGCCCGCCGCAGTATTCGTCGGCCAGGCGGCACAGCGCCGCGGCGGCCTGGCCGTGGGCATCTTCGGTAAAGCAAAGGTGCGTGATGGGGTCGCCCTCCAGGCTGTCGGCGCCGCACTGGAACAGTATGAACTCGGGTTTGGCGCGCTCGAGATAGGCCTCGACCTGGTACCACGCGGCGCGGAATTCGGCATCGCCGGCGCCCGGCGCGAGCGGAATGTTCAGCTTGGTGCCGCGTGCCCGGCCGGTGCCGGTCTCGGTCGATGCGCCGGTGCCGGGGTAAAGGTAGCGGCCGTCCTCGTGGATGTCCGCGAATATCAGGTCGGGGTCGTCCTCGAAGCCGTAAAACACGCCGTCGCCATGATGGGCATCGATATCGACGTAGGCGATGCGGCCGAGCCCGTGTTCGGCGCGCAGGTGCTCGGCCGCCACGCCGCAATCGTTGAAGACGCAAAAGCCGGCCGCATGATTGCGCCCGGCGTGGTGGAGGCCCGCGATGGGTACGAAAGCGCGGCGCACCTCGCCCTGCATGATCGAATCGACCGCGGACAAGACGGTGCCGACGACGTCCGTGGCGGCCTCGAAGATACCCCGGATCGCCGGCGTGTCCCCCTCGTCGAGGAAACCCGTACCCCGCGCCGACAACGCCGCAACGCGTTCAATGTAGGCCTCGGTGTGAAACAGCCCGAGGTCCTCGACGGACGCACGCTGCGGCCGCCCGTACGAGATATCGCCGTCGAGTTCTGCGGCGTCGAGTTCGGCATGAAAAACGTCGTGACGATCGGTGCCGAACGGGTGCTCGTCGCCGAAGCCGTAGCGCGCGATTTCCTCGCCTTTGTAGACGCAGACGGAACTTTTCATCATGCCCCGGGCCGGTTTGCTATCGACGCAGCATACCGGATAATGCGGCCTCCATATAACTTATTGATATCCATATGGCGCAGTACATATACACGATGAACCGGGTGGCGAAGGTCGTTCCGCCCAAACGCTTCATTCTCCGCGATATCTCGCTGTCGTTCTTCCCCGGGGCGAAAATCGGCGTGCTCGGCCTCAATGGCTCGGGCAAATCGACCCTGCTCAGGATCATGGCCGGCCTCGATGAGGAGATCGACGGCGAAGCGCGGCCGCAGCCGGGCATCAAAATCGGCTATCTGCCGCAGGAACCCGTGCTCGACTCCGCGAAGGATGTGCGCGGCAATGTCGAGGAGGGGGTCGCCGATACCAAGGCGTTGCTCGATCGCTTCGACGACATCAGCATGCGCTTCGCGGAACCGATGGACGAGAGCGAAATGACGGCGTTGCTCGAAGAGCAGGGTAAGCTGCAGGATGCCATCGATTCGGCCGGCGCCTGGGAGCTCGACCGCACGCTCGAGATCGCGGCCGACGCGCTGCGGCTGCCTCCCTGGGATGCGGACGTGAGCAAGTTGTCGGGCGGCGAGAAACGCCGCGTCGCGCTGTGCCGCCTGCTGTTGTCGCGGCCGGACATGCTGTTGCTCGACGAGCCGACCAATCATCTCGATGCCGAATCCGTCGCATGGCTCGAACGCTTCCTCGACGAATATCCGAGCACCGTGATCGCCGTAACCCACGATCGCTATTTCCTCGACAACGTCGCAGGCTGGATTCTCGAACTCGATCGTGGCCACGGAATCCCGTGGGAGGGCAACTACTCATCGTGGCTGGAGCAAAAACAGAATCGGCTCAGGAACGAAGAGGCCAGCGAAAAAGCGCGTCTCAAAGCCATGCAGTCGGAACTCGAATGGGTCCGGTCGAATCCGAAGGGCCGGCAGGCCAAGTCCAAGGCACGGCTTCGTCAATTCGAGGAGATTTCGTCACCGTCCTACCAGAAGCGCAACGAGACCAACGAAATATACATTCCGCCGGGTCCGCGGCTCGGCGACGTCGTCATCGAGGTCGAAAACCTCAGAAAAGGCTT
This sequence comes from Woeseiaceae bacterium, assembly GCA_041608415.1. Taxonomy (GTDB): domain Bacteria; phylum Pseudomonadota; class Gammaproteobacteria; order Steroidobacterales; family Woeseiaceae; genus UBA1847. Next base: position 3,839 of record JBFISV010000029.1, on the reverse strand, counting down.
CGGCGACAAATTGCTGATCGACGATTTGAGCTTCCTGTTGCCGGCTGGCGGTATCATGGGCGTCATCGGGCCGAACGGCGCGGGCAAGACGACGATGTTTCGCATGCTGACCGGCGACGAACAGCCCGATGCGGGTTCCGTGCGCCTCGGCGACACGGTGCAACTCGCCGCGGTTGACCAGTCGCGCGCCAGTCTCGACGACGACAAGACCGTCTGGGAGGAGATTTCCGCGGGTCAGGACATCCTCAAAGTCGGCAACTACGAGACCTCGTCGCGAGCCTATGTCGGCCGTTTCAATTTTCGCGGCCAGGAACAGCAGAAAAAAATCGGGCTGCTGTCGGGCGGCGAACGAAACCGGGTTCATCTCGCGAAGACGCTGCGGACCGGTGGCAACCTGTTGCTCCTCGACGAGCCGACCAACGACCTCGACGTCGAAACATAGCGGGCGCTCGAACAGGCTTTACTCGAGTTTCCGGGCTCGGCGGTCGTGATTTCACACGATCGCTGGTTCCTGGATCGGATTGCGACCCACATACTCGCGTTCGAAGGCAACAGCGAAGTCGTTTTCTTCGGCGGCAACTACGCCGACTACGAGGAAGATCGCAAGCGCCGGCTCGGCGCAGACGCGAGCAGCCCGCATCGCATCAAGTACAAACGGCTCGGCACCTGAGGCGGGGGCCTGCACTTGCACCGGCGCAGGCCTTTTGCAGGGTGCCGCAGCAGCGTGGCCGGCGATTTGTTCGCCACGGGGCCAACAAATCGCCTTCCGCACTGCGATCGAATGTCAGTATTATGTATAAGCTTGGCTGGCGGCCCGGGCACGCTGATGCATACTGAAGCAAAACAGAAGCCAGAAAACGCACGACAAGAATGCGAGCAAAGGCCATGAGACTGCATAAATCCGAGGGACTATCCGGCGACGACGGCGATCGCCTCGCGCTGGAGTGCCCGTATTGCGGCGTGTATGCCAGCATGTCGCCGCAGGCGCTTCCCGACGTCGGCCAAGTCATAGAGACGCGGCCGAAGCACGTCGGCCTCGTGTATCAGTGCAACGCCTGCAAGGCGCCGGTGTTTTTGCGCTTCGCCGCCAAGGAGTTCGGCGAAGATTATGTCGAGTTGTACCGCAATTTTGTCGAACTGGAGCGGCCCAGAGAGCGCTTTCCTTTTTCGTATTTGCCCAAACACACCGAAGTGATGTTTCGCGAAGCGCTGTCCTGTTATTCGAACAACAACTTCAACGCATTCGCGTCGATGTGCCGTCGATCGACTGCGAGTGCAATACAGGCGCTCGGTGACGGCGGCAACCTGCGTGCATTCGAGGAGGTCATGGTTGCGCAGGAGATCGCGGGCATCGATGACGACAGTTTTGCGCCGATCAGGAGCATACTGTTCGACAGCGGTGACGACGACGGCATGCCGCTGTTGGACCGCGTACAGGCCGGAATCCTGCTCGAAATCCTCAAGGACATGTTTTACCAGTGTTTCGTGCGGCGCGGGAAACTCACGCGCGCTCTCAAGGTACGGCGATTTTTCGTCGAAGAATCCGGCGACGATTTCGCTACCTCGGCCTGAGCAACACGCGAGCGCCGTCGCAACGGTCCGCGCGGCCGGCCAAGCGGGCGCCGGATATCGTGCCGCCGATATCAGTCCATCATAATCGACCCGTGCGGAGCGTCGCGTAACGGTATCAATCGATCGGCGACCAGGCGGTCGAAAATCTCGTCCGCGGCAATTTGATGAACGACTTCGTTGGGGTGGCCGTCCCAGGCGCTCACCGTTAATTCAGGCGCGTCGCTTGCGGCAATTGCGGCATGCAATTCGACGAACTTCAATTGATTTCGAGCCGCAATGTCGAGCAGCGTGTCACGCACGTCGGAGAACGGGTACGGGTCCCGGCGAATGGCCCGTATTTCCGGAAAGCTGAACCACAGTAGCGGAATGCCGCGATCCTCGGCCGTGCGCGTCATATCGATCATCACCTGCTCGTAGTCGCGGAGGTTCGGTTCGCTGTAAAGCGTATCCAGGTAGGCACGGTAGCCCGACCTGTTACCGTCGCGGTTCGCCCGCCGCGCGACGAGCCCGAGGATATTCTCGCGCGCGAGATAATAGGTGAAGGAATAATAGTTAAGCACCCTATGATATCGGGGCGGCAGCAGCGTCGACGACCGCGTTGCTTCTGACAGGTCATTGCGTATTCGCGGCGTTTCCGCGTCATTGAAGACATGCCCGACGAGGACGAGGTCCGGATCCAGGCGCAGCCCGTCAGACCGCAGGTATTCGAGCTGCTCCGCGGTGTTCAGGCCCTTGAGACCGCTGTTGATCACTTCGAACGTCGCGCCGGCGACGGCAGACTCGTTGAGCTTACGTTCGAGTACGGCGGTGTAGATCGATTCCTTGTGCTTGATGCCCGAACCGAACGTGAACGAGTCTCCGAGAGCCAGTATGCGGAACGTTCCCGGGTCTTTGTCGACGTCACGCTCGATGTCGCGAAAGCCCTGGCTGTTCGTCTTGAAGTACTTGGGATAAAACGTACGCGCCGACGGGGAATTGCCGCCGCCGATCTGCACGTCCGCGTACTTCAGGTACAACACGGTTTCGACGAGCGCGAGCGTCCCCACCGTCGACGTTACGATGAGTGCGGCGGGTATCACGAGATTCGCATACGTCCAGCGAACCGGCCTGAAATGGTAAAAAAAGGAAGAAGCTGCGATCGCGAGACCCAGCAAACTCGTCACCAGGGCGATGTCGAGTTCGACCCGCCCGATGGCATGCCCCAGTTCGGCTTCCGCGCGGTCGAGGACCGACGCGCCCTTGATGCCGACTGCCATTCCCATCGCCAACAGGGTGGCGCCCGAGATCAGCAGTGGCCTTTTGGGCGTAGACAGTATCTGCAGCATGCCGGTGACGAAAAAACCTCTACTCGTCGATCTGCGAGCGCCCAGGGAGACTCTGATTAATTCTCATCGCACACGTTGCGTTGCTCGTCACTCGTGTACCTGGAGTACAGGTCGCTCCTCGCGCCTTACCTTGCCCGACTACCGTTCGTCGTGTGCGACGCGAATTGATCAGAGCCTCCCTAGAACAGCGTGTAGATGAACGGCGCAATCGCGGAGCCCTGCGCGAATACGAGCAACCCTCCGATCAGCAGCAATACGACGATGATCGGCGCAAGCCAGAACTTCTTGCGCTCCTTCATGAAACCCCACAGGTCTCCAATCAATTCCCACATCAGTAAGGTCGCTCCATGTGTTTCGGATCTCGCGCAACGCTGTCTTTGCGGCAGGTGCCCTTCGACTCCGCCTTGCGCGCCATCGGATCGCCGCCGAACAGCCGCATGACGATTCCGAACGGCGTCACGACGAGGAAGAAAACCACGCCGAGCACGAGCGGAGATACGATTCGGTGCAGCAGCAGACCGAGGTGCATCCACGCGCGGTAAACGGGCCGCAGGCTTGCCGGCGCCGCGAGTGCCCATGCGGCGAGCACGAGCGCCAGCACCCAGGGCCAGACCGGGAACGCGAAGCCGAAAACGAACGGCAGTATGAGCCCGAACAGCGCCGCGAAAATGGCGCCCGTCGTGAGCCCGAAACTCCTCAGGCCCGCCCGGTCCAGCTCGGGAATCAGGTTGGCAGTGTCCCGCTCAGTCAAGGGCGAACTCCTCTTTCCACGAATCGTCGGAATCCCGCTCGGGCTGCTCGTGCTTGGCGAGCACCGTGTTTTCGAGGACGAGATAATCCATGTCCGTGCGCATGAAGCAGCGGTAGGCGTCCTCCGGGGAACAGACGATCGGTTCGCCGCGCACGTTGAACGACGTATTGACGAGGACCGGGCAGCCGGTC
>JBFISV010000028.1:0-16014 GCA_041608415.1 Woeseiaceae bacterium | reverse complement strand
TCTCGCAGCCGACGCACCTCTTTCCGGGTTAGGCCGGTCATGACAGCGACACGGGAAATATTAGTCGGGCGGCCTCGAATGCCGTATTCCGATGTGGCGACGTCGACGAATGCGGATTTCGCCACCTCGGCAAATTCTCGAAACCCGATTCCGTAACGGAGCAGAATCTTGGCAATCGGGCGGAGGACCACAAAAAATGCGTCGAGAATCTGTTTTCGGATCTTGTCCTGCATCCGCGGTGAATATATTGACGAGATCATATATTTGCCAGAGATATGGGTCGGATGGGAAAAATCGCCCAAGTCTCAACACATTTTGCCCGCACCGCCCATAGCTGTTTCTGAGCGAAACCTAAAGATTTGTGGGAAAAGACAGATTCAGGATCGATTCGACGATATTTTTCAATCGGTTATGAGCTTGATCAAAGCATCCTCCCTCAGCACCTTGATGTTCAGCTTTTCCGCCTTCGAAAGTTTCGAGCCGGCTTTATCGCCCGCGACAACGAATGTTGTCTTGCTCGACACGCTGCCGGTTACCTTGCCGCCTAAGGCCTGAATTTTTTGCCTGGCTTCGTCGCGCGTCATGGAGCCTAAGGTGCCGGTCAGTACGAACGTCATGCCGCTCAGTTTGGCGTCGACCGGCCGGGCGCGATCGACCGACTCGGGCCAGTTAACACCCCATTCGATCAGGCTCGCGATGACCTGCCTGTTATGTTCCTCGTCGAAGAATGCGCGGACGCGCGAGGCAACAACAGGCCCGACGTCCTCAACGTTCTCGAGATCCTCCACGTTGGCCGTCATGATCGATTGAAGCTGTCCGTAATGGCTGGCCAACGACGACGCTGTCGCTTCCCCCACCTCGCGAATTCCCAAGCTGTAGAGGAATCGCGATAACGTCGTAGTCTTGCTCCGCTCAATTGCAGAAATCAGATTTGCTGCTGATTTGGGGCCCATGCGCTCCATCGACGCCAGCTCATCTTCTCGCAACGTGTACAGATCCGCCGGCGTTTTCACACGGTCTATTGCAACCAACTGCTCGATCAGCTTGGCCCCAAGTCCCTCGATGTCCATCGCGCGTCTTGATACGAAATGCTTGAGCGCCTCGCTGCGTTGCGCGGCACAATACAAACCGCCCGTACAACGCGCCACGGCCTCGCCTTCGTCCCGTTTGACGGCCGAACCGCATACGGGACACTTTTTTGGCAATCGCGCCCGGCGCGACTTCTTCGGCCGACGATCTATAACGACGCCGACGACTTCCGGGATAACGTCGCCAGCGCGCCGCACGATGACCGTGTCTCCAACACGCACATCTTTACGGTTGAGTTCGTCAATATTGTGCAACGTAGCATTGCTAACCGTAACGCCGCCGACAAACACCGGTTCCAATCGTGCGACCGGCGTCAACGCACCTGTTCGCCCAACCTGGAATTCAATACCGCTGACAACCGTCAACTCTTCCTGCGCAGGAAACTTGTGCGCGATGGCCCAACGTGGTGCCCGCGACACGAAACCGAGTTCGCGTTGATCGGCCAGACTATCTACCTTGTATACGACACCATCTATTTCGTAGGCCAGCCTGTCCCGTTTGCGGCCGATCGTCGCGTAATATTCGAGACAGCCTTCGAGACCATTGACAACAGCTCTTTCCGGGCAGGTCTTGAACCCCCACTCCTGCAATTGGTCGAGCACTTCGCTGTGACGGCTCGGCAATCGACCGCCTTCGACTATGCCGACCGAGTAAATGTAAATATCGAGCGGGCGTTGCGCCGTCAACTGTGGATCCAGTTGGCGCAAGCTACCCGCCGCCGCATTGCGCGGATTGACGAATGTTTTTTCACCCGCCGCCCTGGCCTTTGCGTTGTATTCTTCGAATCCGGCCTTCGGCATGAACACCTCGCCACGCACTTCGAGCAGCATCGGAAACCCCTTGCCACGTAGCCTCAGCGGCACCGCATCGATGGTGCGAACGTTATGAGTGATGTCTTCACCCCTGACACCGTCGCCGCGCGTTGCGCCGACCGTCAACCTTCCGTCTTCGAAAAGCAGGCTGACCGCCGCGCCGTCCAGTTTCGGTTCGGCGGCATAAGCGAGTGTGTCAGCATCGTCCTCACGCTCCAGGCGTTGACTCACGCGACGGTGGAAGTCCCTCAACTCCTCCTCCGAAAACGCATTGTCGAGCGATAACATCGGCAGCTTGTGAGTTACCGTGCCGAATGCCCGAATCGGCTCATCACCCACACGCTGAGTGGGCGAATCGTCCGTTACCAGCTCCGGATGCTGTGATTCGAGATCCCCTAACGCCCGCATCAAACGATCGTACTCGGCATCCGGAATCTCCGGATCATCGAGAACATGATAGCGATAATTGTGGTGGCGAATTTGTTCGCGTAACGATTCCAGCTCGGCGAGAGTCTGCTTCGAAGCGGCCATGGACGCTCGCGGCGCGCCGCCTCAGGCGACTTTGTTGCTGTGTTCGAACTGCACGATTTCCTCGCGCAGGTAGCGCTCACGCTGAATGCTCAGAGTGCTTCCCGATTCGTCGAGCAACTCCGCATCGAGCGACTGCGCAAGCGTACGTGCCGCCGCCATCATCAGGTCAAATGCTTCGGTGCCCTCGACCGGCCCGGGGAGAGTGAGGAACAGGCTGATCCCGGGGATCTTCTGCAGCTTGATATTCGCGAGATCGAAACTACCGGGTTCGACGAGGCTCGCCGCACTGAAAATGCTGCGCCCCTCATCGTTGCCGTCGAGTCGATGGAAAATGCCGAACTTGCCATGACGCATGCCGATACCGCGCAAACTGACAACGAGTTCGTCGCCCGCAAACACGCCGCCATCACGCGCGATTATGCGCAGTGCGACAATCTTCTGAGCAATGGGTGCATCGTCCGGCTGCGGCCGGCCCTCGGACGTCGCGGCCTCCGGGTCCGGAACTTCGGCGGTTGCTTCGCCTCGACCGGCTTTCCCCTCCTCCGCGGTGTAATCCTCGGCGATCGCATCGAGGGTCGGCGTGCGCCGCTCGGTTATTGCCGCATCAGTTCGTTTCGCCTGTTCCCGGCGGCTGTAGAGGTAGACACCCAAGATGACCAGCAGCCCGAAAAGCAGCAATAACCATCGCAAACCGTCCACCGGATCAACTCCTAGCTCGCCGCCATCTTCACCGCTTCGTCGAGATCGACCGAAACGAGACGCGATACGCCAGGTTCCTGCATCGTTACGCCGGTCAATTGGCGCGCGAGTTCCATCGTCCCCTTGTTGTGAGTGATGAAAACGAATTGTACCTTGTCCGACATATCCCTGACGATATCGCAGAAGCGGCCCACGTTGGCATCATCGAGCGGCGCGTCGACCTCGTCAAGCATGCAGAATGGCGCCGGATTGAGCTCAAATATCGCGAACACGAGGGCCACCGCAGTTAGCGCTTTCTCGCCGCCGGACAACAGATGAATGGTGCTGTTGCGTTTGCCCGGCGGACGCGCCATCACGGTAACGCCGGCGGACAACAAATCGTCTCCCTCCAGCTCGAGATAGGCATGGCCGCCGCCGAACAACCTCGGAAACAGCTTCTGGAATCCCGCATTGACGTTATTGAAGGTTTCGCGAAAGCGGCTGCGCGTTTCGCGATCGATCTTGCGGATAGCGCCTTCGAGCGTCGCCAGTGCTTCGTTCAAATCCTTGAGCTGTGCGTCCAGGTATTCCTTACGCTCGGTCTCTTGCTTAAACTCGTCGATCGCTGCCAGGTTGATGGGTCCGAGGCGTTCAATGCGGCGCCGCACCTGGCCGAGCTTGTCTTCCCATGAGTCGATGTTCGCGGCCTCGTCCATTTCCTCGAGCAAGGTTGCGAACTCGAAATCCGTCTGTTCGAGCTGCTCAGCAATGCCCTCGCGGCGGACGAGAATCTCGCGAACCACGATCTCCGCTTCATTGACACTACTGCGCGCCTCATCGACCCGCTGGTCCGACTGCATACGCGACTGATCCAGTTCACGCACACGCGCTTCGGCCTGTTCCACCAGCCCGCGGGCCGCCGCCAGTTCCCGTTCGACCTCGACGCGCGTCGCAAGCTGTTCGTCGAGGCGTACCCTGCTGTCCGCAAGTGGCGCTTCGCTCAATTCGAGCTGCTCGCGAATTTCTTTTTCCCTGCTCTGGAATTTCGTGAGCTGAAGCTGCATGCGCTCCAGGTTTTGAGCGGCGGATTCCTTGCTCGACCTGCGGCTCTCGAACTTGATCGCAATGTTCTGGACCGCGTTGCGATCTTCTTCCGCCCGCGTGCGAACGCGCTCGAGTTCCTGACGCAACTCCTCTCGACGCGCTTCGAGGGCGGCTTTTTGCGCCTCGAGATTCGCCAGGCCTTCCACAGCCTCGTCGAATCGACGCCTCGAATCGCACAATTGCTCCTCGGCGGATACCTTCTCGCTTTCCAGATCGCCAGCTTCTTCGGCGATCGCGGCTTGCCGCGCATTGGCCTGATCCAGTCGGTAGCGGCTGGAATCGAGCGCGGCCTTGACTTCCGAGTACTCGTTCAGCAGCGCACTGGCATCCTGCTGCACCGCCTCGCGCCGCTCTTCCAGTTCGGTCAGGCGCGAGCGGCCGTCGCGCAGCAGTTTGCGCGCGCTGTCGAACCGCGCACGAAACTCACGAACACTGCCCTTCAAGCGCCGCATTTCATGCTCGCGTGACAAAATACCGGCCTTCCTGTCCTGATCCCGCGACACTCGCAACCAGTTTTTGCCCAACCAGATGCCATCGCTCGTAATTACCGATTCGCCGTCGGCGAGCGCATCGCGGTGAGATAGCGCCTCATCGAGTCGTTCCACGCAGCGTACCGGGCCGAGCATCGCGCGCACCGCGGCCGGCGCGCCGCTGACTTTCGATGCGAGGGAATCCGCCACATCCGGAAACTCCGAATCGCGGGCATCGATTTCGAGCACGGTGACCTTGCCGCTCGCCAGCTTGTCGATATTCGCCGTCGCCGCCTTCATGTCGTCGACACAGACGGCCTGCAGGTAATCGCCCAAGACCGTCTCGACGGCTCTCGTCCAGCCGTCGGCAACCTCGAGCGCCTGGGCGACGCGCTGGCTGCTTTCGAGTCCCGCACCCTCCAGCCATTTTTGAATTTCGCCATCGCCCTGACCCAGGGCCGCTTTCTGCAGCGCATCGAGCGATGCGAATCGGCCTTCGGCCTTCTGCAATATCGAGCGCCGCTCGTCGGCGAGCCGGCTAAGCTTCTGGTCCTGGTCACGTAGCTTGCGGATCTGTCCATTGACGTCGGCGAGATGACGATCAAACTCGTCCCTCGCCTGACGCTTGCGTTGTTCCTGAATTTCCAGCTGTCCGAAGTCTGCCTTCAGCTTGCCGAGATCGGCAACCGTCTTCGCGACCTCGAGTTTCCGGCCGCGCTCGGAGAAACTCTGTAATCGGGATTCGATCTGTTCGGCGCGTATCCCTTCAATCTTTCGCCGCTGCTCGGCATCGTTGACCTTGCGCGTGAGCTCATCCCAGTCTTTTTGCCAGCCCACGAGCGCTGCCTCGGCTTCCTGCAGTGACGCGGACGAGGCGCGTTCGCTCTCCCGCGCCTGCTCGAGACCCGGAACCAGCTCATTCAGTGTCAGTTCGAGTTCCGCGATGGCGTCCTGATCCTTGTCGATATGCGCGACGATTTCCTTCGCACCAATGACCGCCTGCCGCAAGTCCTTTTCCTGACGTTCGCGCAGTTCGCGCGCGTGTTCGATCGACTGCTCGAGTCTCGCAATCTCGCTGCCGACTTTGTAGTAGCGGCCCTGCACCAGGTTAAAAGCATCCGCACGCTCGGCTTGTTGCACGCGCGCCTCTTCTATACCGGCCTCGACCTTGCGCTGCGCGGCAACGGCAGCTTCGAGTTTCGTCTTTCGCTCCGACAAGGTCGATTTCGCATGCGACGCATTATCGTCGAGTTCTTTGGTTCGCAGCGCCAACAATTCGGCGGCGATGCGGCGTTCCTCGTCCTTGTAGCGTCCGTAACGTTCCGCGGTTTTGGCCTGACGATCGAGATGGCGGATATGCTTCTCCACCTCTTCGACCACGTCCAGAATACGATCGAGATTTTCCTTGGTGTGCTTTATGCGATTCGAGGTCTCGCGGCGGCGTTCCTTGTATTTTGAAATACCGGCGGCCTCTTCGATGAACATGCGCATTTCTTCGGGCCTGGCTTCGATGAGCCGCGATATCATGCCCTGCTCGATGATCGAATAGCTTCTCGGTCCCAGGCCGGTGCCGAGAAAGACGCCCGTGATGTCTTTCCGCCGGCAGCGCGTTCCGTTCAGGTAGTAAGCGGATATGCCGTCACGGCTGACCTCACGGCGGATCGCAATTTCAGCGTACTTGGCGTACTGCCCTTCGAGCGTGGTTTCGGAATTGTCGAACAACAACTCGACGGAGGCCGTCCCGACCGGCTTTCTCGCGCTCGAGCCGTTGAAAATCACGTCGGTGATGGAATCGCCTCGCAGCCGGCTCGCGGAACTCTCGCCCATGACCCAGCGGACGGCATCGATGACGTTCGACTTGCCGCAGCCGTTCGGCCCTACCACGCCGACCAGGCTGCTCGGGAAGGTGATATTTGTCGGATCGACGAAGGATTTAAAGCCAGCGAGCTTGATTTTGCTGAGTCGCATGTGCAGGAAGAGACGCCGGGTGCCAAAGGAAGGCCGTAAGTGTAAAGGAATCGGGCCGATAAAACGATTGTCGCCACAAAAAGACAGGTAGGCCTCCGGAGCCGCAAAATAGCCTGAATATAGGCTTCCCTGCCCGTCCAAGCCATGTATAATCCCGGCCTTTTCTCGGTCCGAGAGGAGTCGAAAATGCCCGCAAAGAAGTCCGCGAGCAAGAAGCGAAACAAGACGGCGCGCACCAGGAAAAAAGTGGCGTCGCGGCGGCCGGCAGCGAAGAAATCAGCCGCCAAGAAACGCAAAGTGACCAAGAAAAAGGCGGCGGCCGCAAGCCGCAGGAAGACCGCCGTGCGCAAGAAGGCCACCCGCAAGAAAGCGGCGAAAAAGAAGCCCGTGAGCAAGAAAAAGGCGGCTAAGAAGACAGCGGCCAAGAAAAAGACATCCCGGAAAAAGCCATCCCGGAAAAAGCCAGCCAAAAAGAAAGTCGCCCGGAAGAAGGCCGCGCCTAAAAAGCCGGCCGCGAGGAAGCCCGGCCGCAAAAAAGCCGCCCCCAAAAAGACCAGCGCGAAAAAGGCCGCAAGCAAAAAGGCCGTCAGCAAGAAACGAGGCGCGGCGAAAAAGGCCCCGGCACGACGCCGCCGGCGCTCGTCAGCGAGCATGCTCTCGGGCCCGATCCATGGAATCAAGCCGTACAAGCCGGCGCGAGGCGAAGACTACATGAGCGCCGATCAGCTCGAGCACTTCCGCGACATTCTCAGTGCCTGGAAACGTGAACTGATGTTCGAGGTAGACCGCACGGTGCATCACATGCAGGACGAAGCGGCCAATTTCCCGGATCCGAACGATCGCGCCACGCAGGAATCGGAATTCGGCCTCGAACTCAGAACCCGCGACCGCGAGCGCAAACTGCTGCGGAAGATCGACTCCGCGCTCGCCCGCATCGACGACGGCAGCTATGGTTATTGTGACGAGACGGGTGAGGAAATCGGTCTGAAGCGCCTCGAAGCACGGCCGGTAGCCACGCTGTGCCTCGAAGCTCAGGAGCGGCGCGAACTCGCCGAACGCCAGTTTCGAGACCGGGACGACCGCTACCGTTAGCCTGCCGGGTTCCAAGGGATTCGTGGCTGTCGCCGCAATGCGCGCAGGTCTGCGGGCCGGCCACGAGCGACCCTCATCGCTGCCGCTTCGGGCTCGGTGAACGCCGGGCGCAGGCGTGCGGCATCGAGCGGGCGGCGTAATCGGCGCACGGCGGCGTACGCGACGTCGGATCTATCGAGCTCACGAAACGATGTGCCCTGCTTTGCCGCCGATCAGTATCCTGCGAATGGCCATCTGCCGCCACGGCGAGAGCCGCCGATCATGGTCGTGCCGCGGCGATTGACTCGATGAACGCCGCGCCGCTTTATGTCGGGCGGTTCGCCCCCTCTCCGACCGGTCCGCTGCATTTCGGCTCTCTACTGGCCGCCGTTGCGAGCTATCTCGAGGCGCGTCGAAATCGGGGCCGCTGGCTGGTGCGCATCGAAGACATCGATCCGCCGCGCGAACAGCCGGGCGCATCCGAGTCGATCATTGCGTCCCTGGAACGATATGGCTTCGCCTGGGACGGCGACGTCGCATTTCAGAGTCGCAGCGACGGGCCGCATCGCAGGGAGCTGCAGCGACTTCTCGACGCCGGGCTCGCCTATCGTTGCGGCTGCTCGCGTCGCGATCTCGCCGGCTTGCCGCACAGTTCCCTCGGCATCATCTACCCCGGCACCTGCCGCAACGGCACGAGTGCTGCCGAGACGGCCATACGCATCCGCACCGACGATACGGTGATCGGCTTCGAGGATGGCCTGCAGGGACTGCAGACAACGCGCCTCGAGTCGCAGTCCGGCGATTTCGTTATTCGACGGCGCGACGGCCTCATTGCGTACCACCTCGCGGTCGTGGTCGACGACTATCTTCAGGGCGTGACACATATCGTTCGCGGCATCGATCTCATGGACTCGACGCCACGCCAGATCTGGCTGCAACGATTGTTGCGTTATGCGGTGCCGAACTACGCCCATATCCCGGTTGCCGTACACGCCGACGGCAACAAGCTCAGTAAATTGACCGGAGCGCCGGGACTGCCTCTCGAGCCTGCTGGTGCGATCCTCGTGATGGCTTTGGCAGCGCTCGGCCAGGAGCCACCGGACGATCTCGCAGCCGCTCCGGTCGATGCGGTATGGGCCTGGGCCCTGGAGCACTGGGACATCCAGGTGTTGCGCGGGCAGGATGCCGTTTACGTGGATAAATCAACATCTTGGGCGTGCCCGGATGGCGTGACGCGTCGCCCAAAACGCTGAAATTGTCTTGACACAAGGGGCCGGGATGCCCTAGCTTGAGGACTGCAACGGGGATATGCTCCCCCGCCCCCTGTTGCAATGCCTGAAGGGGTTAACACCCCACGGCGGGCCCCCCGCGTCAAGCGGGGGGCCATTTTTTTTGCCCGCAGGAAATGGCCGGCAGCGGCGCCAAGATGAACATCGACCACACCGACTCACGATATTTGCCGAGTAGTTTCCGGCCCGCGCGCTGGCTCAGGCATCGCCACCTGCAGACCATCTATACGTCCCTGCCGTGGGCCTATCGTCATCGCCCGCGGACGCACCGCGAGATCCTCGAGTTGCCCGACGGCGATGCCACGGCCGTGGATTGGGCTGTGGCGAACGACGAGCTGCCGCCGACCTCACCACTTCTGGTCATATTGCACGGCCTCGAGAGCTCCGCTCAGTCGGCCTACGCACGCATGCTGATGCATGCCGCTACCGCGCGCGGCTGGCATTGCTGCGTGATGCACTTCAGGGACTGCGGCGACTACAGCAATCGGCTGCCCCGCCGCTATCACGCGGGCGAAACCAATGACGTTCGATACTTTCTGAGCGAGCTGCAAGGCAGCGAGAAGTACGGTCCGATCGTCGCGGCGGGCTATTCTCTCGGCGGCAGCGTTCTGCTCAAATACCTGGGCGAGGCAGCCGGGACGACGCCGCTGCGGGCCGCATGCGCCGTTTGCGTACCGCTCGATCTGCACAAGTCGGCGGAAGCATTAAATATAGGTTTTTCAATAGTTTATCAAAGACACTTGTTAAAAAGGATGAAGAAGGCGCTGCGTGCCAAATTCGATCGGCACACGGCCGCATTCGACTGGCAGCGTGCCATGTCGGCCACGACGTTCGCGGAATTTGACGATGCCGTGACGGCGCCGCTGCACGGTTTCGAGGGCATGAACGATTATTACGATCGCTGCAGCTCGCGCCATTTTCTGAACGGCATCGATCGGCCCACACTAATCATCAACGCCCTCGACGACCCGTTCATGACACCCGACGTCGTCGCCGAACTTGGCGCCGTAGCCGACGCCGTCACGATCGAACTGAGTGAGAATGGCGGTCACGTGGGCTTCATCGACGGCGGGACGCCGTGGAATCCGCACTATTACCTGCCCGACAGGATTACGGGATTCCTGGCACCGTACACGGCGATGCCAGGCCTGTAACCCCGGATGCGGTCGTGAAATACCCGCGCTGACTTCGTTGCCGGGCGGGCTGCCTACGCCGCCTCGACTTCCTTCATGGACAGCCGTACACGGCCCTGGCGATCGACTTCGAGCACTTTGACCTTCACGACGTCGCCTTCTTTCAGCTTGTCGCTGACCTTCTCCACGCGCTCATTCGAAATTTGCGAGATGTGCACGAGTCCGTCCTTGCCGGGCAGAATCGTGACGAACGCGCCGAAGTCCATCAGGCGGGCTACCTTGCCCTCGTAGACTCTGCCTACCTCGACATCGGCCGTGATCAGCTCGATGCGGCGATGCGCCTCTTTGCCCGAAGCGCCGTCGACCGACGCGATCCGCACCGTGCCGTCGTTGTCGATGTCGACCGTCGCGCCTGTCTCTTCGGTGATCGCGCGTATGACGGCGCCACCCTTGCCGATGACATCGCGAATCTTCTCGGGGTCGATTTTCATCGTCATGATCGTCGGGGCCCACTCGGACATTTCTTCACGTGGCTTGGCGATAACCTTGCCCATCTCGCCGAGAATGTGCAGCCGCGCCTGCTTTGCCTGATCGAGTGCAACCGACATGATCTCGCGGGTGATTCCCTGGATCTTGATATCCATCTGCAGCGCCGTGATGCCATCCTCGGTGCCCGCAACCTTGAAATCCATGTCGCCGAGGTGATCCTCGTCACCGAGAATGTCGGTAAGGACGGCAAAATTGTCGCCTTCCTTGACCAGGCCCATGGCGACACCGGCAACCGCTGCCTTGATCGGCACGCCGGCATCCATGAGCGCCAGGCTCGTCCCGCAGACCGACGCCATCGAACTGGAACCGTTCGATTCCGTAATTTCGGATACGACGCGAATCACGTAGGCGAAATCGTCCTGGCTCGGCAGCACGGCCTGGATACCGCGGCGCGCCAGCTTGCCGTGGCCGATTTCACGGCGCTTCGGTGACCCGACAAAGCCGGTCTCGCCGACGCAATACGGCGGGAAATTGTAGTGCAGCATGAACGGCTCTTTGTATTCGCCTTCCAGCGCATCGATGATTTGTGCATCACGCCCGGTGCCGAGGGTGGTGGCAACGACCGCCTGCGTTTCACCGCGTGTGAATACGGCCGAGCCGTGCGCGCGCGGCAAAATGCCGACACCGACATCGATCGGTCGGACCGTTTGGTGATCGCGGCCATCGATGCGCGGCTCACCGCCGAGAACGCGCTGCCGCACCGTGTTCTTCTCCAGTTTGTACAACGCAGCAGCAACGTCGGCTGCCGACCAGCGCGGGTTGTCACCATCATCCGCCAGCGCCTCGAGCGCGGCGTGCTTGACCTCGGCGACGGCCGCCTGGCGATCCTGCTTGTCGCTGATCTGGTATGCGGCGACCATCCCGGCCTGTGCCTGCGCGGCGACCGCCGATGCGAGTTCCCGGTCCTCTTCGGCTGCGCGCCAGTCCCACGCGGGTTTGCTCGCTTCTGCGGCCAGTTCCTTGATCGCGCTGACCGCGACCTGTAACTGCTCGTGCCCGAACATGACCGCGCCCAGCATGACGTCCTCGGGGAGCCTCTTGGCTTCCGATTCGACCATCAGGACGGCGTCCTCGGTGCCGGCAACGACAAGCTCCAGGTTGGAATCGGCCAGTTCGGACACCGAGGGATTGAGCACGTAGTTGCCGTTCCTGTAGCCGACTTTGGCGGCGCCAATCGGCCCGGCAAACGGCATGCCCGAAATCGCAAGCGCCGCCGAGGCTCCGATCAGGGCGGGGATATCGGGATCGACTTCCGGATTGAGCGACATCACGGTCGCGATTACCTGGACTTCGTTCTTGAAGCCTTTTGGAAACAGCGGACGGATCGGCCGGTCAATCAGGCGGCATACAAGCGTTTCCTTTTCGCTCGGCCGACCTTCACGCTTGAAAAAGCCACCGGGAATCTTGCCGGCGGCGTAGGTTTTTTCCTGGTAGTTGACCGTCAGCGGAAAAAAGTCGCGGCCCGGATCGGCCACCTTGCGGCCGACCGCCGTGACGAGGACGACCGTTTCGGCAACATCGACCATCACCGCGCCGTCCGCCTGTCGCGCTATGCCTCCGGTGGTCAAGCTGACCAGATGTTCACCGTACTGAAATGACTTGGTAATTGAATTCACAGTTTTTGCTCAGATAATATAAAAATTGCGGCAAGCACAATCGACAACGCTCCCCTTACAGGGACGTCGATGCGGTTTAAACTTGCCGATGGGGTGCCCGCTGTCTAGCGGCGCAGGCCGAGCCGGGAAATCAGCTCGCGATACCGGTCCTGGTCTTTGGACTTCAGATAGTCCAGCAACTTGCGTCGCTTGTTGACCATCTTCAGAAGACCCTGACGGCTATGGTGATCTTTGCTGTGCGTACCGAAATGCTCGGTGAGTTCCGAAATGCGCGCGGACAGCAGCGCTACCTGAACTTCAGGCGAACCCGTGTCCGCCTCGCCACGAGCGTAATCTTTGACGATCGCGGCCTTTGCTTCACTGGAAAGTGACATTTTTGAAAATACTCCAACTTCTTCAGTCTTGGGCCCTTTTTCGAGCGCGGTATTCTAGCGCCTGCAATCGGGTATTAACAGCCTAAATTGGCATTTGCGGGCAATTACTCAGGCCGCGGCAAATACCCGCTTCGGGGCGACCGTGCCGTCGCCCGAGTATTCGCCCACGCCCAGAAAATCGTGAACTTCGCCGGGCCCGTATACCCGCACCAAAGCGCCCGGCGGGGCCTCGCTGGCCGGGACGGGGCGCCCGGCCCGGAATCCTGTCGCCGACTCGTCATCGACGCGCACGGCCGGCATTGCTCCGAGCGCTGCATCGGGCGGAATCAGTCGCTCTCTGAGCGCCGCCGGGCCGGTTTCCGCGAGAGCCTCGGCCGCGGTCAGATCGATCATTGATTCCGCCTCGAAGCCGTCCACGTTCTCGCGGTGCAGGCGCGACGTATGGGCGACGGTGCCGGCCTGCCGCGCGATATCCTCGACCAGGGAACGGATATAGGTCCCTTTCGAACACTTCACGCGAAAAACCAGCCGCACGCCCGCGAGTTCGAGCAGCTCGATTTCCTCGATGCGAATCGGCCGCGCATCGCGCTCCACGTGCTCGCCTTTGCGGGCCAGTTCGTACAACCGCCGGCCGTTTTTCTTCAGAGCGGAGTACATCGGCGGCACCTGCGAGGAAGCCCCGAGAAAGCCCTGCAGTATCGAGCGCCATCCGTCCAGCCCGAGGTCCGGCACTACTGCAGAGGTAGTGACAGCGCCATCCGCATCGCCCGTGTCGGTCGCAACGCCGAGACGCGCCGTCACGCGGTAGGTCTTGTCCGCCTGCAGCAGGTAGGCGCACACCTTGGTCGCCTCGCCGAAGCACAGCGGCAGCATGCCGGTCGCCGCAGGGTCGAGGCTGCCCGTATGGCCTGCCTTCTTCGCTCGCAACAGCCGCTTCACGCGCTGCAATGCCTGGTTCGACGTCAGCCCGGACGGCTTGTTGAGAAGTAACAGGCCGTCGACGGGCTCCCGTCGACCATTGCTGCTGACCACCGACATGGGCTAACGATCGTCGACGGTGTCGGCCGCGTCGGTCGGCCCGCCGTCATGTGCCTGGGCCTCGATCGTCTGATCGATCAGCCGCCCCATACGCGCTGCCTGTTCGGCGCTGTCGTCGTGTGTGAATCTGAGCACGGGCACGTGGCGAATCTTGATAGCCTTGCCCAGCTTGCTGCGCAAGAAACCGGCCGCGTGCTCCAGCGCCTCGGACGTCGGTTGCGGGTCCTGATTCGGGTCCAGCAGGCTGAAGTAGACTTTCGCAACGCTCAGATCGCGGCTCAGCTCGACCGACGTCAGCGTTACCTTCTCGATGCGCGGATCCTTGGTCTCGAAGCGCAGCAGTTCCGACAGCGTCCGCAATAGCTGGTTACCCAGTCGCTGGTTACGTGAAAACTCGCGTGGCACGGCGCCGCTCCGGGAACATCAATCGAGCGTTCGCGCGACTTCTATACGCTCGAAACATTCGATCTGGTCGCCGATCTTGACGTCATTGTAGTTCTTGACGCCGATACCGCATTCGGTTCCCGCGCGCACCTCGTTGACGTCGTCTTTGAAGCGCCGCAACGACTCCAACTCGCCTTCGTAAATCACGACGTTGTCGCGTAGCACGCGAATCGGATTCGATCGCCTGACGTAGCCTTCCGTCACGATCGATCCGGCGATATCGCCGAGCTTCGGTGACTTGAACACTTCCTTGACCGCGGCCAGTCCGACGATCTGCTCGCGGATTTCCGGCGCGAGCAGGCCGCTCAACGCTGCCTTTACGTCGTCGATAGCCTCGTAAATGATGCTGTAGTAGCGCACGTCCACGCCCGATTCCTTGATCGTCGTACGCGCCGCCGCATCCGCACGAACGTTAAAGCCGATGATGACGGCGTTGGACGCCGCGGCAAGCGTCGCATCGGTCTCGGTGATGCCGCCGACGCCGCAGCCGAGTACCTTCACCTTCACCTCGTCGTTCGACAACTTCGTCAACGCATCGCGCAGTGCCTCGGCGCTGCCGTGCACGTCCGACTTGATGATCAGCGATACGGACTCGCCCTCGCCGGACTTCATCTGGCTGAACATGTCCTCGAGTTTCGACGCCTGCTGCTGTGCGAGCTTTGCATCGCGGGTCTTCGCCTGGCGGAATTCGGCCACCTCGCGCGCCTTGCGCTCGTTCTTGACGACCAGGAAGTCGTCGCCCGCGCTGGGCGTTTTCGACAAGCCGAGTACGACGGCCGGCATGGAGGGCCCGGCCGCCTCGATCGATTTCTGGTTCTCGTCGAACATGTTTCGAACGCGGCCGTATTCCTCTCCCGCAATGATCATGTCGCCCTGCTTCAGGGTGCCCGACTGGACGAGCAGCGTCGCTACCGCGCCGCGCCCGACCTCGAGACTCGACTCGATGACGATGCCCTGTGCCGGGCCGTCTTTGACGGCGGTCAGATCCATCACTTCGGACTGCAACAGGATCGATTCGAGCAGCTTATCGATGCCATCGCCCGTGTGCGCCGAGACGTTGACGAACAGATGGTCGCCACCCCATTCCTCCGGAATGACCTCGTGCTGTGACAGTTCGTTTTTGACGCGCTCGATATCCGCATTCTCGCGATCGATCTTGTTGACCGCCACGACGAGCGGCACACCGGCCGCCTTCGCATGCTGGATCGCTTCGATCGTCTGCGGCATGACGCCGTCATCGGCGGCGACGACGAGCACGACGATGTCCGTCGCCTGCGCGCCGCGCGCGCGCATCGCGGTAAATGCCGCGTGGCCAGGCGTATCCAGGAACGTAATCTTGCCCCTGTCCGTCTTCACCGAGTACGCGCCGATGTGCTGCGTAATGCCGCCGGCTTCGGCGTCGACTACCTTGGTGCGACGAATGTAATCGAGCAGCGAGGTCTTGCCGTGATCGACATGACCCATGATCGTGACTACGGGCGCACGCGGCACCGCCTCGCCGGCATCGTCCGTGACCAACTCGTCGGCGAGCAACTGCTCGTCCATCGCCGCTTCGGTAATCGGTTTGGCAACGTGCCCCAGCTCTTCGACGACCAGCGTAGCCGTGTCCTGATCGATGACCTGATTGATCGTCACCATCGCGCCCATGTTGAACAGCACCTTGACGACTTCATTACCCTTTATGGCCATGCGCTGCGCGAGATCAGAGACCGAAATACTCTCGGGAATCTCGACCTCGCGGACGACCGGCGCAACCGGTCTTTCGAATCCGTGCTGCGAATCGCCGCTCAGTGACACAGCGCGCCGGCGCACCGGCGATTTTCTTTTACGGCGGCCGCTCTTGTCGCC
>JBFISV010000027.1:0-16084 GCA_041608415.1 Woeseiaceae bacterium | reverse complement strand
CTGGATCAGCTCCATGGCCGCCTCGTTCGCGCCGCCGTGCAGCGCGCCGCGCAGCGCGCCGATCGCGCCGGCGACAGCCGAGTGCATGTCGGACAGCGTGGCCGTGATGACGCGCGCGGCGAACGTCGAGGCGTTGAATTCGTGTTCGGCATAGAGGATCAGCGTCGTGTCGAGCGATTTGCGATGCAGTTCGCTCGGCGGCTCGTCGTGCAGCAGGTGCAGGAAGTGTCCGGCGATGCTGTCGTCGTCGGTCTCGGTATCGATCCTCGCGCCGCTCGCGTGGAAGCGGTGCCAGTACAGCAGCATCGACGGCAGGCAGGACACCAGCCGGTCCGCGATTTTCGCCTGGTTCCCGAAGTCGCCTTCGGGTTCCACGTTGCCGAGGAACGAGACGCCCGTGCGCAGCACGTCCATCGGGTGCGTGTCGGCCGGGATCATCTCGAGCACGGTTTTCAACTCGCCGGGCAGGCCGCGATTCGATTTGATCGTGCCGATGTAGGCGTCGAGCTCGGATTGCGTCGGCAGCTTGCCGTGCAGCAACAGGTACGCGACCTCCTCGAAGCACGCGTTGTCGGCGAGGTCGTAAATGTCGTAGCCGCGGTAGGTCAGCCCCGCACCTTCCTTGCCGACCGTGCAAAGCTGTGTCTTGCCGGCCGTCACGCCGGCGAGGCCGCCGGTCTTCTTAGTCGTCATAGTTTCCCCTCGTTACCTTGAGCGTGGTCATTCGCTGCCGGTCGTGAGCCCTTTTTCTGCGAACAGGGCATCGAGCTTGTCTTCGTAGGACTGGTAGTCGAGCACGTCGTAGAGTTCCATGCGCGTCTGCATCTTGTCGACGACCGCTTTCTGCGTACCGTCTTTCAGGATCGTTTCATACACGTCCAGCGCGGCCTTCGACATGGCGCGGAACGCGCTGAGCGGATAGAGCGTCATGCGAATGCCGGCTGCCGCGAGTTCGGCCGTCGTAAAAAGCGGCGTCTTGCCGAATTCCGTCAGGTTTGCGAGCACCGGCACATCGATCGTGTCGGTGAACTGCCGGTATTCGTCGAGCGTGGTCAGCGCTTCGGCGAAGATCATGTCCGCGCCGGCCTCGACATACGCCGCGGCGCGGTCGAGCGCGGCCTGCTGGCCTTCGACGGCGTGCGCGTCCGTGCGCGCCATGATCACGAAGGACGAGTCGATGCGCGCATCGACGGCGGCTCTGAGACGATCGCACATTTCCTCGCTCTCGACGAGCGCCTTGCCGGGACGATGGCCGCAGCGCTTGACGGCGACCTGGTCCTCGAGATGGCAGCCGGCCGCGCCGGCCCAGGTCATCTCGCGGATCGTGCGGGCGATCATGAACGCGCTGCCCCAGCCGGTGTCCGCATCGACGAGCAGCGGCACGTCGGTCGCGGATGCGATGCGGCGAATGTCCTCGCAGACGTCGTTTAATGTCGTCATCGCGAGGTCGGGAAGGCCAAACGACGCGTTCGCCACGCCGGCGCCCGACAGGTAGATCGCCTTGTGCCCGGCCCGCTCGGCCAGCAATGCAGTATAGGCGTTTATCGTGCCGACGATCTGCAGCGGCCGCTCGGCCTCGAGTGCGGCCCTGAAGCGTGTTCCTGCACTCATGTCGACTCCTTTTGCAGACGGCCCGGATCGCCGGCTGCGGCGATTCTAATCGCGATTAAATCCGGCGGAACGGCCGATTCTAAACTACGCCATGGCGCATTCCCACATGACGCGGCCGACGCTCAAACGTTGGTCCGCAACACGGCTTATTCGCCTGCGGCGATACGCACGACGACTCGCCCGCTGACCGCGCCTTCGAGGAAAGCCTGGAAATGATCGGGCAGCTCCTCGAAGTCGATCGTGCGGCTGCCGATGCGGTCCAGGTGTCGCGGCTTGAGGTCGCTCGCTATCCTCGACCAGACGGCAAGTCGCAGCGCACGCGGCGTTTCGACCGAGTTGATGCCGAGCAGGCAAACGCCGCGCAGTATGAATGGCAACACCGTGGTCTCGAGCGACGGGCTCGCCGCGAGACCGATGCTCGCAATATTGCCCGCGTAGTTCATCGTGCGGATCAGCCAGGCCAGGTAGTCGCCGCCTAAATTGTCGATGGCGCCTGCCCACAGGGATTTCTCCATCGGCCGCCGGCCGAAGTCGATATCGTCGCGCAGCAGGATCCGCTCGGCGCCCAGTTCGCGCAGGTAGCCCTCCTGCTGCGCTTTGCCCGTGACCGCGACGACTTCGTAACCGCGCCCTGCCAGCATGTCGACGGCGACGCTGCCGACTCCGCCGGTCGCGCCCGTGACGACCACGGGCCCGTTTTCGGGAAGCTGCCCGTTCTGTTCCATGCGATGTATCGCGAGCGCCGCCGTGTAGCCGGCTGTCCCGATCTGCATCGCCTCGAACGCGGTCATGCCGGCGGGAATCGGCACGAGGCTCGTGGCGGGCAGACGGGCGAATTCGCTGTAACCGCCGTCGGCAGTCTCGCTGAGTCCGCAGCCGTTGACGAGTACCGCTGTGCCCGGCGGGAAATCCGTATCGTCCGAGCTTACGACTTCGCCGGCGAGATCGATGCCGCCGTTCAGCGGAAACCGTCGCAGGATGCTGCCGGCCCCCGTCGCGGCCAGTGCATCCTTGTAGTTGATCGTCGAGTAAGCGACACGCACGACGACGTTCCCCTCGGTCAGGTCGTCGATGTCGAGTTCACGAAAACCGGCGACGATCTTGCCGTCCTGCTTGTCGATACGAAACGCTTTGAATTTTTCCACTGTTCGCTCCCGTTATTGTGTCTTCGTTGCCGCTTTTCGTGCCTTGCCGCTCCTGTCGAGCCAGACGCCGAGCCCCTGCGCATTGAGTTCCACGTCGAGTCCCAACAGGGATCGCCGCTCGGCGTTGCTGCCGGCATAGCCGCGGTTTGCAAGCCGCCCGGAGAGATAGGCGAGCATACTATCTTCGAGCGCCTGCTGGCGGTCCTTCGCATCGGCGCAGGCCAGCGCCATCGACCGGAACGCCTCGATGTCGGCGTGCAGCTGGCGGGCCAGGTCCGCGAGCGCCCCGGCGCTGCCGCCGACACGGCTGTAGTGCGTGAGGAATACGAAATCGGGCTCGCACGCCAGTATGCGGTCGTAGGCGACGTGCGCGGCGTCCGGGTCGAAGTCGATCGGCGTTGCGGTCGGGAAGATGAAGGCGCCGGCGGCGGTATCGAGTTCGCGGTACGAAACGCCGAAGCTGTCGCCCGTAAACACGCCCCGGGACTCGGGGTCGTTGAGCACGTAGTGATGCCGCGCGTGGCCCTCGGTGAATATCGTTTGCAGCGCGCGGCCGCCGAGTTCGAGCCAGGCCTCGTCCCGGGCTGTGACGATGCGCGCGGCCGCAATGGGCTCGATCGTGCCGTAAATTTCGCGCGCGCGCCGGGCCCCGTAAACCGCCTTCGTGCCCGCGACGATTTTTTTCGGGTCTGCCATGTGCGGAGCGCCGCGCGGATGCACGACGCAGCGCGCGTTCGGCAGTGCCTGCATGAGCTTGCCGGCTCCGCCGGCGTGGTCGAGGTGAACGTGCGTGAGGAAAACGTAGTCGACGTCGCCGGCATCGAGGTCGTGTCGGCGGAGTGCGTCGAGCAGCAGCACGACGCTGTCGTTGACGCCCGTATCGACGAAGGCCGCGCGCCCGGCCGCGACGATCAGGTGGCTCGCGTCCTGCTGCGGCCGGCTGTACTCGGTATCGATCGCCGATATGCCGTGGTCGAATCGTGTGATGCGGGCTTGCGGCACGTCCTGCACGCTCCGATGCCGGCTCCCTAGTCGGGCAGCGTCGTCTCGAGCCCTTCGAGTCCCGCGTAATAGCGTGCGAGCAAACGGACATCGGCGTCGGTCAGGCCAACCGCCATTTGCGCCATGACGGCCTGCTTGCGCTCGCCGTTGCGATACTGGTTCAGCGAATGGACGAGGTATTCCTCGTGCTGCCCCGCGAGCGTCGGCCACGCCGGCGATACGCTGATGCCGTTCTGGCCATGGCACGCAACGCAGGTCGCCGCCGCATCGAGGTTCGCGTCCTCGCTGCCGCCCGCGAGAACCGTTTCGTTATTGAGTGTCGCGAGATACGCCGCGATGTCCTCGTACTCCTGGTCCGTGAGGCTGGCCGCCTGGGCGTGCATGGTCGTGTGCTGGCGCAGGCCGTCGCGGTAGCCCTGCAGGGCGGAGACGATGTAGGCGGCTGTCTGCCCGCCGAGTTTAGGCACGCGGAAGGACGGATACGCATTGCGGTAGCCCTCGATGCCGTGGCAGCCGAGACAGGTATAAGCCAGCACTTCGCCTCGCTCGACGTCGCCGGCCGCGGCGGCCGACGGCACGCCGAGCACGCAGGAGACGAGCAGCGTTGCCACAGCAGGAGCGAGTTTTATCTTCGTAAACAATCGGATGTCCGCGGTAATTTGCTGGCCGGCGCCAGTGCAAGGCTGTCGCCCTCCGGACCGGAGGCGCTATGGTAGTGACAGTCGGCGCCGAATTCCAGAGGCTCCGGACGCTGTCTCCGCGATACCTGCTAGCATCGGCATGTGCCGTCCCGGCAATCGTCGAAGGAAGCCCCATGAAAAAAAGCGTTGTCGCCATACTCGTCATCCTTGCGCTCGTCATGCTGATTTCGCCCGGCATCGTCGGCAAGCTGGCCGAAAAATCGGTCGACGAGCAGCTTCGTTGGGCCGCCGACGAAAACCGGGACGTCGTGGTCACGTCGGAAAGCTTCGACCGCGGCTGGTTTTCTTCGGCGGGACGGCATCGCATCGAACTCGGCAAGACCAGCGTCGGCGCGCAGTTCCTCGAGCAACTCGGCCCCGGTCGGGACAGTCCTGCACCGGCCCTCATCATCGACACGGAACTCGATCACGGCCTGATCCCCGTGACCTCGCTGACCCGCGAGCAGGGCTCGCTGGCGCCCGGTCTCGGACGCGCCCGCTCGAAGGTGAGCATCGAATCCGCCGACGGCGAGATTCTCGAACTCCCAGGCATCGTTCACAGCCATGTCGGGCTCGACGGCGGCCTGACGTCGCACTACCGTGTCGCGGCCGATTCCGCGCGGGGTGTGTCGTGGGGCGACGTCAGTATCGAGGTCGCGGCGGACGCGCTCGACGGCCGCTTCGTCGTCGACGGCGGTCTCGAATCGCTGAGCTTCGTCAATCCCGATTTCGAAACCGTCAGCCTCGACGGAATCGGTTTTTCGAGCGATATGAAGATGACGGACTTCGGCTATGCCGTCGGCGACCTGGCCTTCTCTATCGCCGCGATGCAGTGGCCGTCCGACGGCGGCGCCGTGAACGTCGGGCCCGTGGCATTCGATGGAAGATCCTCACTCGACGGCGAGCGTCTCGACATAGCCGCCGATATGGATTTTGCGATCGCGGGGCCTGCGCCCGTCGGCGACGTGAGCTGGTCCTTCGACTTCGTCGTCAACGGGTGGGACGCGGCCACGGCCGGGCGGTTGCAGCGGGCCGTGCGAAGCGCACAGGGCGCCGCCGACCCGGACGCCCTGTTTGCGGTGGCCCGGCGCGATCTCGAGCATCTGTTCGCCAAGGGATTCGAAGCGCGCTTCGATCAGCTCGACGTGACCTTGCCGCAGGGTACGCTGGTCTCGACGATCGCCGTCGACATTGCGCCGACCGACCCTTCCTCGTTCGTCTGGACCGGGCTACTGCTGAGTCTCGATGCCCGTGCGGACGTCCGGCTGCCCGCCGCGCTGCTCGAGTTTGCCACGGCGATGCACCCGCAACTCAATGCCGCCGTCGCTGGCGGATTCCTGAAGAGAAGCGGCGACAACTACGAGATGACGGCCCGTTATCGCAAGGGCCTGCTCACGGTGAACGGCGCGCCGTTTCCGCTACCGTTGCCGGCGCCCGGCTCATAGAACGGACTCGCCGTTACGCAGGTCGATTTCGCGCGCGCGAAGGCAGCTGACGGTCGTCGACTCGATGTCGAGTTGCTCCGGGAATTCGACCGCACACCTCGCCTCGGCGAACGCGCAGCGCGGGTGAAACGGGCAGCCGGGCGGCGGCGACAGTATGGACGGGGCGTCGCCCGGGAGCGGTTTGCGGCGCGGCAGACGCCCGGGATCCGGCACCGGCACCGCATCGATGAGGGCGCGCGTGTAGGGATGCCTGGGGCGTTCGAAAATGCTCCGGCTCGCGGCGCTCTCGACGACGCGGCCGAGATACATCACGAACACACGGTGACTGATCGAGCTCACGATGCCGAGGTCATGGGAGATGAACAGCATCGATAATTGCGTGCGCCGCTGTATGTCACGCAGCAGGGACAGTATCTGTGCGCGCACGGTCCCGTCGAGGGCGGCGAGCGCCTCGTCGCAAACGAGCAGCGACGGTTCGTTGATCAGGGCGCGGGCGATGGCGACCCGCTGCGCCTCGCCGCCCGACAGTTCGTGCGGGTAACGATGGAGGAAACCGGTGCCGAGTCCGACCAGGTCGAGCATGCGCTCGACGCGCTCGTTCGCAGCACGGCCATCGAGCTCGGGCTCGTGCACCGCGAGTGGCTCCGAGACGATGCGGCCGACCCGCATTTGCGGGTTCAGCGAGGTCTGCGGATCCTGGAAGACGAGCTGCAGCTCGCGCCGGGTTGCGCGCGGCCGCTCGCCGAGGTCCGCGGCGAGCCTCGCGCCGCGCAATCGAAACGTGCCCGAATGTGCGACCTCGAGCCCCAGCAGCGCACGCGCAAGGCTCGATTTGCCGGATCCCGATTCGCCGACGATCGCGACCGTTTCGGCTGTTTTTATACTCAGATCGACGTTTTTTACGGCCTCCAGGCGGCGGCGACGGGTCTCCGGATAGCTCACGCAAACGCCCGCCGCGCTGACGAGCAGCGCGCCCGCCGAGTCGCCGGCGCCCGTGGCGAGCCGCGGCGCGGCGGCGATGAGCGCGGCCGTATACGGAGTTTCGGGGGCCTCGAACACGGCACGCGTCGTGCCCGACTCCAGCAGCCGGCCTTCCTTGATGACCAGCATGCGCTCGCAATGTCCGGCAACCACGCCGAGATCGTGCGTGATGAGCAGCAGCGCGGTGTCGTCGCGAATCTCCTCCAGCAATTCGAGTATCTGCGCCTGCACGGTCACATCGAGCGCGGTCGTCGGCTCGTCGGCGACGAGCAGGTCGGGACCGGCGATCAGCGCAGCGGCGATCATTGCGCGCTGGCGCATGCCGCCCGAGAGCTGATGGGCAAAGGCGCGGCTTTGTCTCTTCGCGTCCGGCAAGCCGACCCGGTCGAGCATCTCGACCGCTCTCGCGGTGGCAACACGGCCCGCGCAGATGCCGTGGGCAACGAGGATGTGCCGCAACTGGTCTCCTATGCGCAGATACGGATTGAGCGCCCGGGCCGGATCCTGGAATACCATCGACAGCCGCACGGCGCGCAGGCGGTCGAGTTCCGTCTCGCGGGCCCCGAGCAGCTCCCTGCCGTCGAAGCGGATGCTGCCGCCGGCCGTCGCCGTGTCCGGCAACAAGCCGAGCAGGGCGAGCGCCGTTTGCGTCTTGCCGGAGCCCGACTCGCCGACGAGCCCGACCGACTCGCCCGCTTCGATCGAAAAAGACAGGCCGTCGACGACGGGGTCGTCGTCGTACGCAATGCGGAGTTTGCGGACATCGAGCAGGCTCACCGCAGCTGCCTTGCGTCGAATACGTCGCGCAATCCGTCGCCCAGGAAGTTGAAACACAGCAGGATCAGGGCGAGCAGGCCACCCGGAATCAGCAGCAGCCAGGGGGCGCTCTCCATTTCGGCGACGCCGATCTGCACCAGGGCGCCGAGCGAGGTTCGCGGCTCCTGGATGCCGAGCCCGAGAAAGCTCAGGAAGGACTCGACGAGAATGGCCTGCGGAATCGTGAGCGTCAGGTACACGACGACTACGCCGATCAGGTTCGGCGCAATATGGCGCAGGACGATACGCGCCGTCGAGACGCCGTTGAGCCTGGCGGCTTCGACGAACGCACGCTCGCGCAGGCTCAGCGTCTGGCCGCGGACGATGCGCGCCATGTCGAGCCAGTTGATCGCACCGATCGCGACGAAGATGAGGAAAAAGTTTCCGCCGAAGACGACCATGAGCAGGATCACCAGAAATATAAACGGCAGCGCATAGAGCGCATCGACGATGCGCATCATGACGGCATCGACGCGGCCGCCGACGTAGCCCGCGAACGCACCGTACAGCACGCCGATGACGAGGCTCACGAGGCTCGCGACGATCGCGATGACCAGCGTGAAACGAAGCCCCATCATCGTGCGCACGAGCAGGTCGCGGCCGAGGTCGTCGGTCCCGAACCAGTGCATGCCGCGGAGGCCCGGCGCCTCGCGGATGAGGTCGAAGTCGGTCTGCAAATAGCTGTTCGGGCTGAGCCACGGCAGAACGAGCGCTATCAGTGCCAGCGCCACGAGTATCCCGCCGCTGAACATGACGGTGGCGTTCGCCCGGGCGTGTGCGAATATCCGCGTCGCCGCCGTGCTCACCGGTAGCGCACCCTGGGATCGATGACGCGATAGAGAATGTCGACGAGCAGGTTCAGAACCACAATCAGCGCCGCGTAGAAAATCACGATTCCGAGCACCAGCGTGTAGTCGCGATTGAGCGCGCTTTGCACGAACAACCGGCCGAGCCCCGGTATGCCGAAGATGTCTTCGACGACGACCGAACCGGTCAGCACGGCTGCGAGCGCCGGGCCCAGGTAGGAGACGACGGGCAGCATCGCCGGCCTGATCGCGTGATGCCGCACGATTGCGAAGGTGCCGAGCCCCTGGGCCCGCGCGGTTCGGATGAAGGCGCTCGACAACACGTCGATCATGCTCGCCCGCGTGAGTCTCGCGATGTAGGCGACCTGCGGCAACGCAAGCGCGATCGCGGGCAGGATCAGCCGCTCCCCGCCGCTGCCGCTCCAGCCGGCCGGCAGCCAGCGCAGCTGCACGGCGAACAGCAGGATGAGGATCGGCGCGACGACGAACACGGGAATCGAGATGCCGGTCATCGCGAAGCCCATGACCGTACGATCGATAATCGTATTGCGCCTGATCGCGGCGACCGTGCCGAGGCCCAAGCCGGAAGCCGCGCCGAGCAGCATGGCGAGCGCGCCGAGCTTGACCGAGACCGGGAAGTGCGAGCCGATCAGCTCACTGACGGTTCGGTCGCGGTAACGATAGGACGGGCCGAGATCGCCCTTGAGCAGGCCGCCGAGGTAACGGGCAAACTGCCGTGGCAGCGACTCGTCGAGATGATAATAAGCGGCGATGTTGTCCGCGACCGCCGCCGGCAGCACGCGCTCTTCGTCGAACGGCCCGCCCGGCGCCGCGTGCACGAGCAGGAATGCGAGAACGATCACGAGCAGCAGGGTCGGTATCGCCGCGATCATTCTCTGCAATGCGTATCGAGCCAACGTGCCTCCGATGTGTGTACGGCAGCAAGCCCGGATGAAACTGGCGGGCTAGCGCAGACGTCTCACGCGTGCGACGCGCTCGCGCAAGACGATCTTACGCGCCAATTCACGAAACATCCGCGCTAGTTCGCCGTGACGAGACTCAGGTGCCGACTGTAATGGTAATCCAGAACATTGTCCTGCCAGCCGCGTACATTCGGCCGCACGAGGTGTTTGCTGACGTAGAAATACAGTGGAATGACGGCGTGGTCGGCCAGCAGGACGCGTTCCGCTTCCTCGAGGTACAGCCGGCGCCGATCGAGATCCTGCTGGCGCGCGGCGCGCCGCATGAGCGAATCGAAGATTTCGTTTGCATAGCCCGGCGAATTCGACGAGCTGTCGCTACTCATTACGCCGAGAAACGTCTGCGCGTCGTTGTAGTCCCCGATCCAGCTTGCGCGGAACACCTGCGTCGTCTCGCGGTCGCGGATATTATCCAGCAACACCTTGAATTCCTGGTTGACGAGAACGGCGTCCACGCCGAGCACGTCCCGCCACATCGACTGCACCGCGAGCGCGATTCGGTGTTGCGTGTCCGAGGTGTTGTAACTCAACTGGAGCCGCAGCGGCCGGCCGGCGCCGTATCCCGCCTGCGCGAACAGGCTCTTTGCGATGGCATTGCGATCTTGCTGCGCGAGCTTCGCAAAACCGAGCCTGGGCGGCACGTAGTTGTGAGCCCCCGGCGGCACCCAGCTGTAGGCGGGCAACTCGCCACGGCCGGTTATTTTTTTGACGATCACTTCGCGGTCGATCGCCATCGACAGCGCCTGCCGCAGCTCGCGATTATCGCGAAACGGCGGCCTGGTCAGATTGAAACCGTAGAAATACACGCCGAGATAAGGCGCCACGCGCAATTCGTCGTCGTAGTCCTCGCGAATCTGCTCGAAGTTTTCCGGCGGGACGCTGCTCGTCACGTGCAGCTCACCCGCGCGGTAGCGGTTGAGTTCCGTCAATTCTTCGGTCACGACATGGTGGTAGACGTGATCGATCGCGGTGTTCGCATCATCCCAGTAGTGCTCATTGCGCACGAGGCGCAATAACGAACCCGGCTCCCAGCGCTCGAGCTTGTAGGCGCCGTTGGACGGGCGATCGTGTCCTCGCCGGCCGGTCGCTGGCACGACAGTCGTCGAGATTGCCGGAAACGTGCTCGGGTGCGTGAGGAGACTCAGGAGATACGGCACCGGGCGCTCGAGCGTGATGACGAGCGTCCGCGCATCCAGTGCCTCGACGCGCAGGGACTCGGCGGGCAGCGTACCTTCGATAACGGCGCTGGCATTCGCGACATCGGCCAGCGTGTGCGCATAAAACGACGCGACGGCCGGGTCGACGAGGCGCCTGAGTCCGTTCACGAAGTGTTCCGCCGAGAGCGGCTCGCCCGTCGACCAGCGCGCATTTTCGCGAATCGTGAAAGTGTAAACGAGGCCGTCCGCGGAGACGGACCAGTGTTCGGCAGCGCCCGCAACGATATCGCCGTTCGGCGCGTGGCCGACCAGCCCTTCGCCGATATCGCGCAGCACGTCGGCGGCCTGCACGCTGCGCGACGTTTGCGGATCCAGCGTCTCGGGATCGGCGCCGAGACCGCGATGCAGCACATCCGTCTGCTCTGCCGCGTTTTCGGCCGTGCACGCAACGAGCGCCAGGCCCGCCAGGACCGGCAGCAGGGCGCGCGCCGCACTCCTCATGCCGATTTTTTGAGCTGACGCTTCTTCAGGTGCACGAGAATCAGCGAGACGGCCGACGGCGTCATACCCTCGAGCCGCGATGCCTGCCCGAGGGTCTGCGGCCGGGCTGCCGCAAGCCGCTGCCTGGCCTCGTTCGACAGGCCGTCGACGTCTGCATAGTCGAGATCGTCGGGCAACTTGAGCGACTCCTGTCTCGCGTGCTGCCGGATTTCACGATCCTGGCGATCGATGTACCCGGCATACTTGGCGTCGACTTCGAGGCGCGTAATGATTTGTTCACGAACTTCGTCGAAAAGGTCCGGATTTTCGGCGAAAAGGTCGCCGTCCTCGGCAACCATCGACAGCGCCGAAATCGCCGCGTAGCCGAGTTCGGGCCGCCTGAGAAGTTCGGCGGCCGTTGACTCGCGTACGAGGCCCGTACCGAGCCGTGTGCGATCGGCCGCGGTCAGCGCCCCGGGAGCGACGACGATGCGCTCGAGCCGGGCCTGTTCGGCCGCGATGGCGGCGAGCTTTTTTTCGAACAGCGCAAAGCGCGCGTCGTCGACGAGACCGAGTTTGCGGCCGGCCGGCGTCAGCCGCTCGTCGGCATTGTCTTCGCGCAGGGTCAGGCGATACTCCGCACGGCTCGTGAACATGCGATACGGCTCGCTGACGCCACGCGCAATCAGGTCGTCGACGAGCACGCCGATGTAAGCCTCGTGCCGCCCGGGGAACCAGGGCTCGCGGTCGGCCGCGCGCCGTGCCGCGTTGAGGCCAGCGAGCAATCCCTGCGCCGCCGCCTCCTCGTACCCGGTCGTGCCATTGATCTGCCCGGCGAGATACAGCCCGGACACGATGCGGCTCTCGAGCGACGCATCGAGGTCGCGCGGGTCGAAGTAGTCGTATTCGATCGCATAACCCGGCTGCGTGATACGTGCTCGTTCGAAACCGGGAATCGAGCGCACGAAACGTTCCTGCACTTCTGCCGGCAGGCTCGTCGAGATGCCGTTCGGATAGACGACCTCCGTCGTGAGGCCCTCGGGCTCGACGAAGACCTGGTGTGACGTCTTGTCGGCGAAGCGCACGATCTTGTCCTCGATCGACGGACAGTAGCGCGGTCCGACGCCCGCGATCATCCCCGAATACATCGGCGACTCGTCGAGCGATGCGCGAATGATGTCGTGCGTGCGTTCGCTCGTCGCCGTGATGTGGCACGAGACCTGCTGCGGATGCTCCTCGCGTCTGCCGATGAACGAGAACACGGGCGTGGGCGCATCGCCGGGCTGTTCCCGCATCGCGGCATAGTTCAGCGTGCTGCCGTCGAGTCGCGGCGGCGTGCCGGTCTTGAGCCGCGCGACGCGAAACGGGAGGTCGCGAAGCCTTTTTGCCAGCCGATTCGACGGTGCGTCGCCGACGCGACCGCCGGCCGTTTCAGAACGTCCGACGAGAATGCGACCGCCGAGAAACGTACCCACCGTGAGCACGACCGATGCCGCCAGGATCCGCGCGCCCTCGTCGGTGACGATGCCCGCCGCGCGCTCCGCGCCGCCGTCGCGTTCGATGACGAGGTCCTCGACGGATGCCTCGAGAAGTTCGAGCCGCGGCTGGCGCTCGAGCCGCGCTGCGATCGCACGCCGATACAGCTCGCGGTCCGCCTGCGCGCGGGTCGCACGCACCGCGGGGCCTTTACTCGCGTTGAGTGTGCGGAACTGGATGCCGGCACGATCGATCGCCGTCGCCATCGCCCCCCCGAGCGCATCGACCTCTTTCGCAAGATGGCCTTTGCCGATGCCGCCGATCGCGGGATTGCAGCTCATGGCCCCGAGCGTTGCGATCTTTTGCGTCACGAGCAGCGTCTTCGCCCCCGCACGCGCGGCCGCGAGACAGGCCTCCGTGCCGGCGTGGCCGCCGCCGATGACGATGACGTCGTACTTCTCGGTCATTTCTCAACGCTCTTGGAAAGGCGCCGCATTTTAGCGGCAGCCGGCTTTACATGCACGGCTACGGGCCCCAAGATATCCCGCCCGTGCCGATACCCCTATTCGATATGAGCCCGACCGCCCGGCTTGTCCTGATGACGTTCGCCCTGCACGCCGCCGGCGCGGCAGCGGGCACCGTGGACCTCGAAGACTGCCGCATCAGCGCCGGGCCCGCCTTTCCGACGATCAAGGCGCGCTGCGGCACGCTCGAACGTCCGGTGAACCCGGACGATGCACAATCGCCGCTGCTCGAACTCGAGATCGCGCTGGTCCCGGCGCTCAACCTCGAGCCGGAACCGGACCCTATCGTGCCGCTGGCCGGCGGCCCGGGACAGGGCGCGATCCAGTTCTACTCGGCCTATGCTCATGCGTTCGGGCACGTGCGCCGCGATCGCGACATACTGCTCGTCGACCAGCGCGGCACCGGCGGCTCGGCGCGCCTCGACTGCCCCGTCGACGAGGACCTCATCGAGGGCCAGTATTCGACCGAGACGACGATCCGCTACACCCGGGAATGCCTCGAGACGCTTGCTCATGATCCGCGATTCTTCACGAGCAGCATTGCCGTCGCCGACCTCGAGGCCGTGCGCATTGCGCTCGACATCCCGGCGTTGAATCTTTACGGGGTTTCGTACGGTTCGCGCGTCGCGCAGCATTATGCGCGCCGTTACCCCGAGGCGACGCGGACGATCGTGCTGGACGGCGTGGTCCCGCCGCAGCTTGCGCTGGGCCCGGACATTGCGCTCGAGGCGCAGCGCGTGCTCGATACGATATTTGCGCGCTGCGCACTCGACCCGCCGTGCGACGAACGTTTTCCCGGGCTGTCGGCCTCGTTCGAAGCGCTCAAGAAGAGACTCGACGCGAAGCCCGCGAAGCTCGAACTCGCGCATCCGCTGACCGGCGTCGTCGAGTCGATTTCGTTCGGCCGCCTGGAACTGGCCGCGGCGGTTCGACTGCTCGCGTATCACCCGAATACGGTCGCGTTGCTGCCGCTCATGATTTCCGAAGCGGCCGACGGCCGCTACGCGCCGCTGGCCGCACAATACCAGATGACCACGAGCAGCCTGTCCGAATCGCTGGCGCTCGGCATGCACAACGCGGTCATGTGCAGCGAGGACGTGCCGTATTACGATGCGTCGCGTATCGACGGCGCCGCGCTCGATGCAAGCTTCATCGGCCCCCTGCAGCTCGCGGCGATCGAGGCTATGTGCTCGGTCTGGCCACGGGGGCCCGTGGACGCCGACTTCAAGGAACCGCTCGCAACCGGCATTCCGACGCTGTTGTTGTCGGGCGGCGCGGATCCGGTCACGCCGCCTTCCTACGCCGATCTCGCGGCACAGGCATTCAGGCGCGCATGGCTGCTGACCCAGCCGGACCAGGGCCACGGCCAGCTCGTCGTCGGCTGCATGCCGAGAATTTTCGAGCAGTTCGTGCAGAACCGGGGGCTCGACGGCGTCGACACGAGCTGCATGGAGCGCAGTTTCGTCATGCCGTTTTTTCTCGGTTATTCGGGGCCCGCGCCTTGATCAGCATCGACGACGTGCACAAGTCTTTCGGCCGCGTGCACGCCGTGCGCGGCGTCAGCCTGACCGCCCCCGACGGCAGGATCACGGGCCTGCTCGGCCCGAACGGCGCGGGCAAATCGACCACGCTGCGCATGCTCTACACCGTGCTGAAGCCCGACCGGGGCACGGCGAGCATCGACGGTCACGACGTGGTTCGGGAAAGTCTCGCCGCGCGCCGCCGCACCGGCGCACTGCCGCACGGCGCGGGCCTGTATCCGCACCTCACCGCGCGCGAGAACATCGCCTATTACGCACGTCTCTGCGGCGTTGCGCGCAAACACATTGCAGAGAAGGTCGACGGCATCATCGAGCTCCTGGAGATACGCGAGTTCGCCGACCGGCGCACGAAGGGCTTCTCACAGGGCCAGCGCACCAAGGTCGCGCTCGCGCGGGCGCTCGTGCACGAACCGCAGAACGTGATCCTCGACGAACCCTCGAACGGACTCGACGTGATGGCGACGCGCTCGCTCAGATCGCTGATCGTGAAGCTCAGGACCGCCGGGCGCTGCGTCCTGTTCTCGAGCCACGTCATGCAGGAAGTCGCCGCGCTGTGCGACGACATCGTCATCATCGCGCACGGCAAGGTGGCGATTGCGGGCACGGCAGACGAGATTCGCGCAAGGACCCGTCGCGACGATCTCGAAGACGCGTTCGTCGAAGCGATCCGCAAAGTGGAGCGCGGCTGATGCGCACGCTGCTGACGGTATTCTTCAAGGAGATTCTCGACAACGTGCGCGATCGACGCACGCTCGTATCGGCCCTGGTCATGGGCCCGCTGTTCGGCCCGATCCTGTTCGCCTTCGTCATCAATCTCTCGATCGAGCGCTCACTGTCCGACGTCGAGAAAACCCTCGAGCTCCCCGTGCTCGGGGCCGGGAACGCGCCCAACCTGCTGCGCTACCTCGAAAGCCGCAACCTCGACGTCGTCGCCGGACCCGAGACGCGCGACGCGGCGATCGCCGCCGTCAAAACGGGGACCCACGACGTCGTCGTCGTGATCGGTGACGATTTCGGCGAGCAGTTTTCCGCGGCGATGCCGGCAAAAATCGAAGTCATCTCCGATGCGGCCAACTCGACCGCGGACCGCGAGGCGCGACGCGTGCGCGATGCGCTGCACGCCTACAACGCGGAACTCGCGGCGATTCGACTCAGCGCACGCGGCGTGAGCCCGTTCGTGATGCGGCCGCTCAATATCGACGACGTGGATGTATCCACCCCGTCCGGCCGCTCGGGCATCCTGCTCGGCATGATGAGCTATTTCTTCATTTTCGCCCTGTTGATGGGCGGCATGTACCTGGCAATCGACTCGACCGCGGGCGAGCGCGAGCGCGGGTCGCTCGAGCCTTTGCTCGCCCTGCCGGTCACGCGCGATCAGCTCATGCTCGGCAAGATTTTCGCCGCCTGCGTCTTCATGGCGCTGTCGCTCGCCTTGAGCCT
>JBFISV010000026.1:0-16405 GCA_041608415.1 Woeseiaceae bacterium | reverse complement strand
GATTTCGGGGCCTTTCGGCGAATTCTTCGCGCGGGATACGGACAACGAGATGGTCTTCATCGGCGGCGGCGCGGGAATGGCGCCCATGCGCTCGCATATTTTCGATCAGCTCAAGCGCCTGCATACCAAGCGCAGGATGAGTTTCTGGTACGGCGGCCGCAGCCTCAAGGAAGTGTTCTACATCGACGAGTTCGACGAACTCGCGGCCGCGAACGACAATTTCGAGTGGCACATCGCGCTGTCCGAGCCACTGCCCGAGGACGAGTGGCAGGGCTACACGGGTTTCATCCACAAGGTGCTGCTCGACGAGTATCTCGCGAACCATCCGGCGCCCGAGGATTGCGAGTATTATCTGTGCGGACCGCCGATGATGAACACGGCGGTCATCAAGATGCTCGAGGATCTCGGCGTTACGAGCGATCACATTCTGCTCGACGATTTCGGGGGCTGAGCGGCGGTGGCCTGCGTGCGCACATCCGTCAATCTGCTCGCCGCCGCCTGTGCGCTGCTGTCGCTCGCGGCCTGCAGCGACGCGCTGCCCACCTACGTGCTGACCGGTGCTGCGATGGGCACGTCCTACAGCGTGAAGATCGTCGGCGCCCCACGGGCCGGCGAACGGCTGCGCGCGCACATCGAGAACGCGCTCGTAACAATCGAGGACAGCATGTCGACCTATCGGCCCGACTCCGAGCTGTCGCGATTCAATTCGTTCGCCACGACGAGCTGGTTCGAGGTGTCACGTGAGCTCTGCGACGTCGTCGCGGCGGCGCGGAGAATCAGCGTGCTCTCGGGCGGCGCCTTCGACGTGACCGTAGGCCCTCTCGTGAACCTCTGGGGCTTCGGTCCCGACGGCATGGTCGACGAGCCGCCCGACGCAGAGCTCATCGCTGCCGCGCGCGAGCGCGTCGGCTACGATCGACTGCATGCCGACTGCAGCATCCCGGCGCTGCGCAAGGACGTGGGGGATCTCTACGTCGACCTGTCGGCGTACGCTAAGGGTTTCGCCGTCGATCGGGTGGCTCTGCTGCTCGACGACGCGGGAGTTGCCAATTACCTCGTCGAGATCGGGGGCGAGATGCGCATGCGCGGCGTCAATGCGCGGCGCGACAAGTGGTCGATCGCCATCGAGACGCCCGAGCCCGGCGGGCGCTCCGTGCAGACGATCGTCGGCCTCTCGGACGCGGCCATGGCCACGTCGGGCGATTATCGCAATTTTTTCGAACACGCCGGCACAGTGTATTCGCACACGATCGATCCGCGCACGGGCTTCCCCGTGGCGCACGGGGCCGCCTCCGTGACCGTGGTCGCCGAGACCGCGGCTTTCGCGGACGGAATCGCAACGGCGCTGCTCGTACTCGGGCCTGCCGACGGTATGGACATGGCCGAGCGCGAAGGCATCGCGGCCTACTTCCTGCTTCGTATCGGCGACGGCATCGGCGACGGCATCGCCGAGCGCATGTCGACGCTGTTCGCGCGTGAGGTCATGGCGCGATGAACCTCGCGTTGACCGTGCTGCTGGCGTTCATCGTCATGGTCGCCGTCATTGCGGCGATGGGGATCGGCGTCATGGCGGGCAGGAAACCGATCCGGGGCAGCTGCGGCGGGCTCAACGGCGCAAGCTGCGAACTCTGCAGCGGGAGATGCCGGGAGCGTGCCGGCGCCCGGGACAATCAGCCAGGATAACGGCCGGGAGACAGCACAATGCCGCTCAAGTCCGCACTCGTGAAAGATTACATGTCCGGAAAGCTCGTCACGTTCGCGCCCGACACGGACGTGCTCGATGCGATCCACGACCTCGTGCAGCATCGTATCGCGGGTGCGCCCGTCGTCGACGATCATGGCAACCTCATCGGCATGCTCTCCGAATTCGACTGCATGAAGGTCGTGCTGACGTCGGGCTATCACGGCGAACCCGGCGGCCCCGTCGCCGACCTCATGGTGACCGACGTCAAGACCGTCGATGCGAACATGAGCATCTTCGATCTCGCCGAACTGTTCATGGAATCGGGTTTTCGCCGCTACCCCGTGATGAAGGACAACCGTCTCGTCGGCCAGATCAGCCGCCGCGACGTGCTGCGCGCGCTGCAGGCCCTTGCCGCCAACTGAAAGCGTGAGATCGATATACGGAAATACGTACAAACACGTAATGGGATCGATTATTGTTGTCACTATGCTGTGACAATGGTGGGCCCGGCATCGCAATCGGGTAGGTGAGCGACAGCGCCGTTTTACGCTTCGCGCGATAACCACGATTGCAGCAATCCGAGGAGCGTAACAACGGTGGCTATAAAGTTGCAGTGGCACATAATCCTGTTGGTTATCGTCGCATTCGCTGTCGTGTTCCTCGCGCTCGGCGCCGTCAGCGTCGCCAGCTGGGAATACACGAACAGCAACAGTTTCTGCGCCAGCGCCTGTCACGATGTGCATCCCGAAGAACCCTATGCCCACCAGCAAGGCCATCATTCGAATGTCGCGTGCGTGGAATGCCATATCGGCAGATTGTCGACGTTCGCATCGATCGCCGAGAAGTCGGGACACATTGCCCACGCGTGGACGTTCGTTTTCGGCTACGAGCGGCCGACCTACGCGCCGTCATTCTCGGGCGCCCAAGATTCCTGCGAAGGCTGTCACACGAAACAGCCGCATCGCCATAACGTCGTCAACGTAAGCAAGCGGTTTTCGTCCGACCGGCGAAACACGGAAAAAAAGCTGACGTTGACGATGCGCCTGGACGGACGCGATTTCGATGACGAGGATCACCGGGGCGTCAACTGGCATGCGAGCGGCGCCATCCGCTTCATCTCCGACGATCCGCAGAACCTGCAGATTCGCTGGGTGGAGGTCACGCTGCCCGATAATACGACGAAGATCTACAACGATGCCCGAGCGCCGCTCGGCGCCGAGCATATCGAGAATGCGCAGAAGCACGTCATGGATTGTGGCGATTGTCACAATCGCGCCGGGCATCCGTTCCGCGACCCGGAAGAGGAAGTAGACGCGGCATTGGCCGATGGCCGCCTGGATCCCGACCTGCCGTTCATCAAGGCTCGGATGATCGAGCTGCTCGAACGGAAATTCGAAAGCGAAGACGAAGCCAACGACATCGTGCGGGAGGCCTGGGATAAGTATCGGCAGGACTTTCCCGATCTCGCGGAGAAGAATCCGGAATCGTGGCGGGCCGCAGAGCAGTTCCTCGAGGAACGCCAGGGGTTCATGGTGAATCTGATGCTGCGCAGCCGCTTCCTCGATGAGGACGTGTCGTGGCGTTCGTTCCCCGACCATAACGGGCATAAGCTCGACCCGGGGTGTTTCCGCTGCCACAGCGGCCGGCTGCAGGATGCGACGGGAACGCCGATAACCGTCAACTGCACGAATTGTCACTCGATCCCTCTGGTAACCAAGCGCGACCGAATTCCCGAATATTTTCTCGCCCTGCTGGACATGCGTAAACCGGACAGCCACAAAGACGCGGCTTTCATCGCCAGGCATATGGACCTGGCGGGGGAGGAATGCACCACGTGCCACGAAGAAATCAGGTTCGGCGCTTCCGACCGATCGTATTGTTCAAATTCGGGCTGTCATGGAGAGGTCTGGGAATACCTTGATCTCGAGGCGCTGCGGACGCCGGCGCAGTCGGCCGCGTGGCAGGGCATCAATTGATACCGGAACACGACGACGGAGGCCCAGGATGTCTCAATTCAGGCGCCTAGCCAGATCGGTAGCTCTCACTTATTGTCTGTTGTTTGCGGCGGCGGGCCTCGCTGCAGACAATCAGTGCATCGAATGTCACGCGAATCCGGATTACTTCGTCGAGAATCCCAAGCTCTATAAGTATTATCAGCTGTGGCAAGGGTCGCCGCACGAACGCTCCGCCGTGACCTGTGACGACTGTCACGGCGGCAAGCCGAAAAAGGCTTCGATGACCCGGGCACATGTCGGCGTGTCGCCCGTAAGCGACCCCCGCAGCACTCTGCATTTCAGAAATCAGCCGAAGACCTGCGGGCAATGCCATCACAAGGTACAATCACAGTTCATTCGCAGCAAGCATTACGCCGAACTGAGCGGTCAACGCACGGCGCCGACGTGC
Organism: Woeseiaceae bacterium; assembly: GCA_041608415.1. GTDB lineage: Bacteria > Pseudomonadota > Gammaproteobacteria > Steroidobacterales > Woeseiaceae > UBA1847. The sequence continues at coordinate 12,318 of JBFISV010000026.1, read as the reverse complement.
ACGACATGCCACTCCGCGATGAGCCACCGCCCCGAGTTTCATCTGATCGTGCTCAATGCCTGCCGTAACTGTCACGGTGAAGGCAACAGCGAAAACCTGCCGTTGATCACGCCGCAGGCCGAGAATCTGTTTCACCAGCTGAATATTCTGGAGGGGCTCCTCGGCTGGACGCGAATTCACTACGAAACCGTGGGCTGGCCCGACGCCAGCCGCGAACGCATGCAGGACCTGGACGCCCGTCACGACGAGATCCTGAACTGGGTGCATCAATTCGATTTGCAGGCGACCGAGGCGGCGACGCGCGAATTACTCGCCGAGCTTAGAGAGATATTTGACGAAGCTCGGCGCGTGTTCGAAGAGCGCGAGCAGGATTGAATCGACGCCGTCGGCACGCCGGACTCCTCACCGAATATACCGCCTCAGGATGCAAATCGTGACGCGAGCGACTTGCGTCGCAGATAGGCGTATACCTCGAGCAGCGGCAGCTCCTTGGGGCAGACGTCGTGGCAGGCCATCATGCCCAGACAACCGAACACACCGTCCTGCGTCGAGACCACCTCAAACCAGTCCGTATCCGTGCGCCCGTCGCGCGGATCCATCATAAATCTCGCAATTCGGTTGAGTCCCGCCGGTCCCGAAAATTCGGCGTTTACGTTCGCGACGCCGCAGGCCGCGATGCAGCAGCCGCATTCGATGCAACGATCGCTCTCGTAGATTGCCTGTGCAAGCTCGTCGTCCATACGTTCTTCCTGCGCGGCGGGATCGAATGCCCGGCGTGCATGTATCCAGGCTTCGGACTTCTCCGCCATTGCCCGGAACCAGATACCCGTATCGACCGAAAGATCGCCGATGAGCTTGAAAACCGGCAGCGGATGCAGGCGAATGACGTCGGGCAGCGCGGACGTAAGCGTGCGGCAGCCGAGCGCCGGGCGTCCGTTGACCAACATTCCGCAGGAGCCGCAAAACGCCGAGCGGCAGGCGAAGTCGAACTGCAGGCCGGGATCCTGTTCTTCACGGATCTCGTTGAGCGCGATGTAGAGCGTCATGTACGGCGCCTCGTCGAGCTCGTAATTCTGCATGTGCGGCACCGAGTCCGGATCTTCGGGATTGAAGCGAAAGATCTCGAATCGCAGCCGGCGATTTTTCCGAGCACCGGTCGTCATTGCACGGTGGCCCACTCGCGCCAGCGCACTCGGCTGCCGACGGGCTCGCGCGTGTCTAGCCGGCCGTTCGCCGCCTGCGCCTGCGCCACACCGGCGTTGTAGTCCCCGACGGATCGATCGAACGCGATGCGCTCGTCACTGCCGTAACCGCGATGGCCCGGCGGCAGATCGATGAGCCCGACGGGTTCGTAGCTGAACTCGGGTTCCTCCGCGTCGACGGGCCAGCGCACCAGCGTGCGTTTCAGCCAGTTGGCGTCGTCGCGGAGCGGAAAATCCGTTCGATAGTGCGCCCCACGGCTCTCGGTCCGGGCGAGTGCGCCCATTGCGGTCACCTTGGCGAGCCTCAGCATGCCCTCGAGGCGAAGCGCAAATGTCAATTCGGGATTCATGCCCGGCGCTTTCGAGCGCAGCACGGCCCTGCCGCAATCGGCGAGGAGTGCCGAGAGCTCATCGACGGCCCGCGCCAGCTCGTTGCCGGATCTGAAGATACCGACCTTTTCGATCATGATTTCGGCCATCGCGTCGCGGATGGCGTAGATGCTCGGGCCGGAGCCCGAACGCTCGAGCAGGCGCCGTGCGCGTCGCTCGGCACGACGTTGTGATTCGACGACGAGCGCGGTCGATACGTCGAGATCCGTACCCGAGAGGAATTCCGCAATGCTGCGCCCGACCAGACGTCCGGCGACGATCGTCTCGGCGAGGCTGTTGCCGCCAAGGCGATTGAAGCCATGCATATCCCAGCAAGACGCCTCGCCCGCCGCGAACAGCCCGGACAGGTTGTAAGCATGGCCGTCCTTGTTGACGCGCACACCGCCCATCGAATAATGCTGTGTGGGTCGCACGGGAATCAGGTCGCGCGACGGGTCCAGGCCGACGAAGTCGCGGCAGATTTCCAGAACCTCGCGCAATTTGGTCTTGAGGTGTTCTTCGCCGAGATGGCGCAGATCGAGCCACAGGTGCGGGCCGAACGGCGTCTCGACGCCTTTACCGTCGCGCATGCACTCGACCATGTGGCGCGACACCACGTCGCGGCTCGCGAGTTCCTGCTTGTCGGGCTCCAGGTCGACCATGAAGCGATGCAGATTCCTGTCGAGCAAATAGGCGCCGTCGCCACGGCAGCCCTCCGTGATCAGGATGCTGCTCGGACAGAGCGCCGTCGGATGGAACTGCACGGCCTCCATGTTGCCGAGCGGAACGACGCCGGTATTGAGCGCGATCGCGGCGCCGCTACCTTCGTTGATCGTCGCATTCGTCGTGTACTTGCCGTAAATCCTGCCGTAGCCCCCCGTCGCGATGACCGTGGCTTTCGCGACGACGGCGAAATGCCTGCCGGTGCGCAGGCAGCGGGCTACGGCGCCCCAGCAGCGGGTGCCGTCACGGATCAGTTCGACGACTTCGGCGCGATCCCTGACCTGGACGCCGAGCCGCACGACTTCGCTGTCCACGGCATACAGTACGGCATGCCCGGTCCCGGCGGCGGCGTAACAGGTGCGCCACTTTGCCGTACCGCCGAAGTCACGATGCATGAGCAGGCCGTCGTTCTCCAGCGCTTCGTCGATTTCGACCCGCTCGCCCTTGATGATGTAGCTGTTGCGGCCGCCTCGCACCCGCGTCCACGGGACGCCGAAGTGCGCGAGTTCGCGGACGGCGATCGGCGCTTCCTCGACGAAAATCTGCGCAACCTCCTGATCCGCGCCCCAGTCCGAGCCGCGCACCGTGTCCAGAAAATGCAGAGTCGTATTGTCGCCTTCCCCTTTGACGCAGTTGCCGAGCGCCGCCTGCATGCCGCCCTGAGCCGCACAGCTGTGGCTGCGCCGCGGCGGAACCAGCGACAGAATCAGCACCCGATGGCCGGCCGCGGCTGCCTCGATGGCGCAGCGCTCGCCGGCAAGACCGCCGCCGATGACGAGGACATCCGTCGACTCGAACGCGATTCCGCTCACGGCGACGCTCCTACGAGTCCCGCGAGCGGCGGCGGAATGAGCCCGGTCATGACGATCAACGTCAGCGCGCCGAGCCCGAGCATCGACCAGAAGATCACCCGCTCCAGCCGCCACAACACGGGTCGCGTCAGACGCGATCCGATGCCCCACTTGATTGCGAGACGGTACAGCCCTGCCGCCGTGTGGAACGCGACGCAAAGCGTGAGCACCGCATACACGATCCACAGGCCGGCCCGCTCGCGTTCGAGCGTGGTTGCGGCCTCGATGCCGACGCGTTCGCCAAACAAGGGCGTCAACACGTCGATTGCGATCAGGATAATGTGGAAGCTACCCAGGACGAGCATCACCATGCCGGTGCGCACCTGCCAGATCCACAGCAAAGATTCGAGATGCGGCCGGTAACCCGGGGGTCTCGCACCTGCGACCGGCCACGCCCGGCCCGACTTCCGCAGTTGGCCGGCGAGCCGGATCATCTGCCGACGTTCGCGCAACTTCGCGGGTATCTTGCGGCTGGCGAATGCGGCGTGCGCCAGGAACAGCACGAATATCACGACCACGGTCGGCTGGGCGATGTACAGGTCTTCGAGCGTGGTAGCCATCCAGTCGAAGCCGCGCTCACCCGTGAGGATCGAAGCGACGAGGATCGTATGTCCGAACATGAACAGCGCGAGCAGCAGCCCGCTGCCCCCGCTCAATATCTCGTAAGCAAGCTCGCGGCGGGCCTCGCCGGCGCTCGATTCGCGCATGCCCGGATGGAGACTGGATGTGCTCATGTCGCCCGTTCGGCAAGCCTCCCCTGTTCTATCGCAATCACGGCCTTGGCCAATAACGTAAAGATGAGCGCGCCGAGGGCCCATATCGCGGCCGACACGCTGAGTTCGACGCTGGTGGGCGCATACTCGAATATCTCGCCGAGGGGCGTCGGCACGAATCCGGGGATCACGAGCCCCATGCCTTTCTCGATCCAGATGCCGACAAAAGCGAGCACGCAGGCGATATTCAGCGTCAGCGTCTTGCGCCGCAACGGATGAATCATAAGTATGACGACGGCGATGGCGTTGAGCGCGAGGGCGAACCATATCCATGGCTGCAGCGAGTCATACCCGTCGAGCCCGAGGAACAGGTAATGGATCGACGCCGCGTGGGCTCCCTCGTTATAGAAATCGGTAAACAGCTCGGCGCCCACGAAGAACAGGTTGATCTGCATTGCGACGGTCATGATCAGTGCGAGCGTTTCGATGACGCTCCGGCTGACTTTGTACGCCGCGAATCTTTGCACGAGCTGCAGCGTGATGATGATCAGCGCGGGCCCCGACGCAAACGCCGAGGCGATGAAACGCGGGCCCAGCAGCGCCGTGTGCCAGAACGGTCGCGCCGGATTGGCGGAGAACAGGAATGCCGTGACCGTGTGGATCGAGATCGCCCAGAACATCGCAATCACGACGAACGGGAAATACAGTCGAAAGTTCGGCTCCTTGCCCCGATACCGGTTGTAGAGCAAATAGAAAGGAATGGCCAGGTTGAGCAGCAGGTAACCGCTCAGCACGATCACGTCCCAGGCCAGCAACGAAACCGGGAAATTGAGGCTGCCGATCACGGGGATCATGTGCCAGAGTCGGTCCGGACGGCCGAGGTCGACGATGACGAAGAGGATCGCCATCGTGACCGCCGCGACGGCCATGCCCTCGCCGACGAGGACGACGTCCTTGATGTCGTCGCGATGAAAAATGTAGGCGGGGATGACCAGCAGCACGGCCGCGGCCGCGATGCCGACGAGGAACGCAAAATTGGCGATGTAGAAACCCCAGGACACCTGGTCGCTCATCCCCGTAACGACCAGGCCATTTTCGAGCTGCTCGATATAGCTCGCTGCCCCGACGATGATGACGAAGGTGAGAGCGGCAAGCCATGCCCAGTATTCGCGAGGACCGCGTAACATTTCGCGGATGCCATCGATTATGAAACGGATAACAGGCACGATCCCGGGTCAGTCGCTGAAATACCAGAATTTCGGCTCGGTACCGAGATCTTCCTTCAGACGGAAAACCTGTTTGTTGGCCAGCACGTAACGAATCTCGCTATCCGGATCGAGCAGATTACCGAAAATGCGGGCGCCGGTCGGACAAGCTTCCTGGCAGGCGGGCTGGCGCCCTTTTCGGGTTCGCTGAATACAGAAATGGCATTTTTCGACCACGCCGCGCGGCCGTGGCCGATTACCGAGATAGTGTGTGTCCGGATTCATTTCATCGGCCGGAATCTCGGGCTCCGTCCAGTTGAAGTGCCGCGCCCAGTACGGACATGCGGTCATGCAGTAACGGCAGCCGATACACCAGTCGTAGTCCACGACGACGATGCCGTCGGGCTCCATCCAGGTTGCGTCGACAGGGCAGGCTTTGACGCACGGCGGATCGTCGCATTGCATGCACTGGACCGGCAGATAGTACTTGCCCTCGACGGGGACCGTCTCCGGATCGTAATAATGCTCCGAGTGCTCGAGGTTCGAGTCGCCGTTGTCCATTTGCAGTACGCGGATGTACTGGACCTGAGAGTCGCGTCCCAGATTGTTCTCGTCGACGCACGCGTGCACACAATCACGATAGCCCTTGCAGCGTGAGATGTTGATCGCATAACCGAACACGACGCCTTCCTGGGGTGGCGTGTTCTCACAGTTGATGTCGACTTCGTACCTGCGTTTCGCTTTGCGTTCGATTCGCTCGAGCGCCGCCTCGATTTCCTCGGCCGACATTCGCTGATAGTTTTTCTGGAAGAATTCGGCGAACGCATCGCCGAACGTCTGCCCCCCCCACGCGGGTCGTGCCACGGCCGCCGCCGTGCCCAATCCGATGCCGCGGAGAAAATTCCTACGGGCCTGGTCGAATTTGTCGCCACCGTTGCCGGAGCCGGAATTCGCGGTCATTACTGCGCCTCCTTAGCGGACTCTTGGTCGGCTTCCGTGCCGGCAGTTCGGCGCCGGGGCGGCTCGAATCCCGCCCGAACCGGCGGCGACGCCATCGGCGCCCGGGGCTCGATCGCCGGGCTGTGCGGATCGTGGCAGTGCGCGCAGTCGTACTGCGTGCGTTCCCCCTGCCAGTTCCGGACGCGCTTGCCGTGCACGCCGAAGGTCCAGTCTTTATGGCGATTCGAATGACAGCCCCCGCACACGAGGTTTGCGTCGTCGAAATCGACCCGTTCGCCTAGCAGCGTCCTCAGGTAGTCCCGTTCTTCGGTATCGTGACAGGACAGGCACCAGATCCGGCCACGGCCGTGCTCGAGCTCCGACACGTGCATGACGTTCAGGCTGCGGATTCTCGGATCGGGCTCCATGTTGCCGTGGCACTGGCTGCACGGATAAAAGAACAGGTCCTTCTTGCGGGAAACGACGGTGACGGCCGGTGCGTCGGGATAACCCTCGAAGCGTACCGAACCGGGGGGCTCGCTCGTCTCCTCGGCATTGGTCGACGGCGCAGGGACATTAATCATACAAACGGCAAGCGCGAACAGCATAGTCGCAGATTGAGCCTTGAATCTGAACCCTGCTGGCGGCGAAGATCTTGAGCTTGTCAAATGAAGCTTGTTCTTGTTTGGAGACATCCTCGCGCCCTCGCCTCCGCACTACTACCCTCGGGCAGCAGAGATCGTGCCCGTCAATTTCGGTAGCTTGCGTAGTAATCGACCAGCGCGTCGATATCGTCGCTGGAAAGGTCTGCCGTCTTCTTTTGCATGATCGGCAGCTGCTTTCTCTCCCCCGCAGCGTATTGCTGCAGCGCGGCCCGCAAATAGGCTTTGCGCTGGCCATGCAGAATGCTGGAACCCGGATCTCCGGGCTCGTCGCCGCCATGACAGATGGCGCAGTCGCGATCATGTATGACCTTGCCTGTTTCGGCGAGCGCTGCATCGAAATCCTCGCCCGCGGGCTGGTATGGCATGGCCGCGAAGCTCGCGGACAACGCGGAGATCTGCTCATCGGTCAGCCCCACGGCCATCTTGCACATGATCGCCATCGATGCGCATTGCCGATCTCCCTCCTTGTAGGCGTAAAGCGCATCTTCCTGCACGACATCCTCGATGCCGGCGATTATCGGCGTATTGCTGTCCATGCCGAGTCCATCCGCCCCATGGCAGTTGATACACATCTGCATAGTCATGTCCGCTGCCGCGTGACCAGACAAAAACATTGCCGACAGGCCGCCAATGGCGATCGACCTCAGCACGAACCTTCGTATTTCCATACCAAACGTCCTTCGCGTTTGCACACACCATTGCCGCAATTTTGCCACAGCGTAAATGCTAGTCGCCACCCGATTCTGGCACGATACGTACTTCGCGCAACGCCGTTCGCGGTCACGAATTGGCGTGCTTTTCGAGGATTATTCCTTCATGCGCGATGTCGCCTCGCATCTGGTCGCGCAGGCTGTTGACGCCGGTGAAAAACTCGCGCATCAATACGATCCACAGGTATTGACCGCGATCGGTCAACAATATCCTGTCGCCCGCACTGCGTAGCGCGCCGGACGCGTGAAGCACCGCCAACTCCGCCCACAGGGTATGCCGAAACCCACCATCGAATCGGGCCTCGGCTGCCTGCTTGTCGAGCGCGCCGCCGAACAGCCGCATTAACGCGTAATAGCGCATCTGGTCGGACCGCGTCATGTCATGGCGGCGAACCGTGCCGCTCTTGCCATTTGCGACAAGACGCCGGTACTGGTCGATCGAGAATGTGCTCGCGAACAGGCTGCCTTGAAGGTAGCTGAACGAGCCGCTGCCGAGCCCGAGGAACTCTTCTCTCCCGGCAATATATTCCTCGGACATGCCCTGCTGGCGCGAGAAACACCAGGCCGAAGCACGCGTGTATCCGGCCGATACCATGCGATCGACAATAATGGAATAGAGACTCTTTTCGCGCGAATAATCCACGGTCCCCATCGTCGGCAGCATTTTCTTTCTCGTGCTCTCGACCGTCATCAGCGGATAAAAGGACACCTGATCAACGCCGATTTCGTCGATCAGTATGTCGAGGTCACGGCGCAGCGATTCTCCCGTCTGATGCGGGAAATTGAAGATCATGTCGACGTTGACCGTCTCGATTATCCCTTTCGTTCGTTGCAGCCGATCCCGAATCTCGCTGCTGCTGCCGTATTCGTCGAAACGCTGCATTTCACGCAGCAGCCTGTCGTCGAGGCTCTGGACGCCGACCGACAAACGCGTAACGCCGGCGTCCTGCAAAAGCCTCAGTTTGTCGCGATGCAAATGGTCGGGATTGGTTTCGACGGAAATGCCGCCGAGCCGATGCCGCTCACGCACAAGATCGATCGTGCGCAGCAGTTCGTCGGGAAGGACGGTCGGCGTGCCGCCGCCGACGTAGAGTTCGTCGAAGCGGTAGCCGGCATCGGACACGAGCGAGATTTCGCGGCGCAGGCTGTCGAAGTACCCCGGCGTGCTTTGCCGATCGAACTCGACCCGGTGGAACGAGCAAAACGGGCAAAGAGAGAAGCAGTACGGAACGTGCAGATACAGCAGATAGCTGCGATGCGGATCCGGCGGAGGCAGCCGGGTCCCTGCCGGCGACTCCTCGACATTCAGTACTCTGCGGATTGAGCGCCCGAATAGCCCGCCGATTACGGCCTCGATACCCAACGCCGCGACCCCGACCCTGTCCGCAGTGAATCAGCCTTCATAAAGCGGCCCGACGTCCGCATAGATCTTGTAATGCGAGATGAGATCGCCCTCGGTCTCGAAGACGTTTGCGAACGGCAAGGTGATCCTGCTGCCGTCGTGGCGCGTATAGGTCACTTCGCCCTCGCAGACGAGCGTGTCGCCACTCGACAATGTCTTGTCGAGCCTGTGCGTCAGTCCGGCGATGGATGCGAAGAACCCGCCGACGGCCTCGTTGATCGCCGTACGCCCGTGCACCGGCGGCGCCGAGCCGAATCGAAACTCCGCGTCTTCGGTCAGGCACGCCAGGAATCGATCCAGGTCCATGGCGTCGATGGCAGAGAACAGCGCATCGAGCCGGGCGCGCTCCGCGTCACCGATGCTCATTGCCGGCTCGCGTAGAAGTGCAGCAGCGCCCGCACGTCGTCGCTGCTGAGCGCATCTATTTTCTGTTTCATGGCCGCAGGCTGGTCGCGCTCGCCGGCCGCATAGTCTTCGAACGTGCGTTCGAGATAGCCCATCCACTGCCCGGCCAGAATGCTGGCCGCGTCGTCCGGATTGGAGCCGCCGTCGGTATGGCAGCGGCCGCAGTCGCGTTCGTGTATCAGCTCGCCGGCCGCGGCCAGGGCCGGGTCGAAGTCCTGTTTCGCCGTTACGAACGGCAGCGCCGCATAGAGCTCGGCGAGCGCCTCGATCGTGGCATCGTCGAAATCCGCGACGACGTCGCACATGGTGGTGGCCGGCCGGCTCGTATCACCCTGGCGATACTCGCTTGCCGCACACGGGCGGGCTTCGTCGCGGTAAACGTACAATGCCTCCGAGTGCACGAATGCGTCGATGCCTGCAATCGTCGGCACGTCGCTCCACTGGCTGACACCGTCGTCGCCGTGGCAGCCGTTGCAGTCTTCGATAGCTGTGTCCAGGTCGGCCGCGGCGACCGACGAGGCCACGAGAAAAAACGCGATTGGGACGGCAACTCGTTGCATGTCTGAATTCCTCGAATGTATAGGTCCGATTGCGGTCATGACTTATACACGATTTTGATTAACACGTGCTGAATGTCGGAAATTTCGTCGCGGACCGCATTGTCGACGGAGGGGCCCGAATTCAGCAAGCCATCGCGGTTCGACACATAGAATAGGTAGTAACCGAGATAAGAATCGCGGGGCCCATCTGGTTAAATTCAAGCGGGTTCCATCCGCCTCTGCAACGCACGACGGGGGCCGAAATAAGTGGGGAAGAAAACGATGAGCGACCGGGGCGCGAGACTGATTCGTTTGACCATTGTTCTTTTCGCAACCTCCCTGATGTGGGCCTGTGAAGGCGACGACGGCGCGGCAGGCCCCGCTGGGCCGGCCGGTGCAGCAGGCCCGCCGGGACCGACAGGAGATGCGGGCGATACGGGGTCTGCGGGCGGTGTCCCCATCGACAGCGCCGAGAAGATAAACATCGCCATCAATGGCGTGTCATTCGACGCCGACGACAAGCTCGTCGTGGACCTCGAGCTCACGAACGATCTGACCCAGGGGCTGTTCGGGCTGCCCGCGGGCGATATACGCTTTGCGATCGCACAGCTCTCCGAGTTGCCGGCGGGCAGCGGCCGTTCCAGCGAGTGGCAGAGTTACGTGACGCGCTCGAGTGCCGGCATTCCCGATGCACAGGCCACTACTGAAACTGCAAGCAACGGGATGTTCGTTGACAACGGAGGCGGCAGCTACACCTATACCTTTGCTCAGCGTCTCGGCGACTATCCGGCCGGGCCCGTATTCGATTCTGGCAAGACGCATCGGCTCGGCGTCGAGATCCGCGGCCAGGCGCCGATCTCGACGAACGGCATTTTCGACTTTGTGCCGGCGGCACCGAGCATGGACCCGACATTTACGCGCAAGATCGTCGACAACGACACCTGTGATGCCTGTCACGACCGGCTCGAGTTCCACGGCGGACCGCGCACGGACGTCGAATATTGCGTCGTCTGCCACAACCCCTATTCGACCGACGAGGATTCGGGCAACACCGTCGACTTCAAACGTCTCATTCACAACATTCATTCGGGCCGGGACGGATACCAGATCATCGGCTTCCGTGGCAGCGTGCACGATTACTCCGACGTCGTCTGGACGCAGGATATCCGCAATTGCGAGACCTGCCACGAGGTCAGCGATGCGAACACGCCGCAGGCGAGCAATTATTTCGAGTTCCCGTCGCGTGAGGCCTGCGGGACCTGTCACTACGATGACGGCGTCCCTGGAAATGAGCACAGAACCGAGTACGCCATCGAAGACGGCGTGCATCCGGGCGGCTTCGTGTTCAGCGACGATACGCAATGCGTCGACTGCCACGGGCCGGAGGCGACGGTCAACGGCGGCGACGTCCAGGTCGTCAAGGCGCACGAACTCAAGGAAGTGGCCGCGGCCGAAGCTTTCGAGTACGACATCGTCAGCATCACCAACACCGCGCCCGGTGAGATGCCGGTCGCGACGATTCGCGTGCTGAACCCGACCGACCCGAACTATGCGACGGATCCGGCCAGCACGGCCTACGACATCAACGATCCGAACGGTCCGTTCCAGATCGGGCGCGCGCGCCTGCGCATGGATATTTCGTGGGACACGACCGACCTGGGCAACGAGGATCCGAACGATACCCTCGGCCGTGCGCCCGACAGCGGCGCGCCATTCGCGCCCATCGTCATCGACTTCCAGAGCGGCGCCACGAACGACGGCAGCAACGCTTTCACGAAAGCGGCCGACGCTGCGATACCGAGCGGCATCGCAGGCTCCGGCCTGGCCGCCCTCGAGGGCCGCGCATCCGTCGAAATCGACGGCAGCCTCGACAATCTGCCGGTTGCCGCGGCACTGCTGACTTTCGCGATTACGGACGCTACGCCGCAAGGCCGCCGCAGGGTCGTCGACATCGACAAATGCAACGACTGTCACAAGAACCTCGCGCTGCACGGCGACAACCGCAGCGGCAACACCGAGGTTTGTTCGACCTGCCATAACCCGCACGCGACCGACATCAATCGCCGCGTGGCCGGCTCCGAGTGCGAGGCCGAACTGGGACTCGACGACCAGCCGATCGACCTGAAACGCATGATTCACGGCATACATGCCGGCCAGGTCGGCCTCTGCGGGTTCCGCAATTCGGCCCATCCCTTCTTCGATGTCCACTTTCCGGGCCACCTGAACAACTGCGAAGGCTGCCATCTGGCCGATACCTACTACCCGGTCGACCCGGCGGCGGTGCTGGCCACGACGATTGACGCCGGCGCCGACCGCTCGTCTTTGACGGACGACGTCGCGATCTCGCCGAATTCGTCGGTCTGCTCGAGCTGCCATACATCGGATCTGGCGAAACAGCACATGCTGCAAAACGGCGGCGACTTCGCGGCGCGCAAAGACGAAACCGGCGCCATCATCTCGTCGGGCGTCGAGACCTGCCAACTCTGCCACGGGCCGGGCCGGACTGCAGACGTGAGGGAGATGCACGGAGTCGGCGAGTTCGAGTTCAACTGATGAGCAAGGGGTATCCTCGCTCGGGGATGCCCCTTTTCTCGT
>JBFISV010000025.1:0-16616 GCA_041608415.1 Woeseiaceae bacterium | reverse complement strand
CTCTCCCAGCGACCGGAGAGGTAGTGCAGTCGCGATGCGATGAGCTCCTTGCCCGTGCCGCGCTCGCCGACCACGAGCAGCGGCTTCGACAGCGGGGCCGCGCGCGACACGTGCTCGAGCATCTCGAGAAACACGGGCGCCTCGCCGATGATCACCTGCCGTGTGCGGTCCTGCGCCATCGGCAGATTTTCCCAAAAGATGGTCGAAAACGCTAGTACTTGGTAAAAATTACCAAACAACGATCCCGGGCCGAATGCGGCGCTCGCTCAGTTATTTTCTTAAAATCAATATCTTGTAAAAAAATGGCGGGATTGGCACGATTGCTGCAGTTCTCTGTGTGACATTCACCAACTCGCAGAGGACAGTTTCATGGGCATATTCACGAGATTCTCAGACATCGTGAACTCCAACATCAACGCGATTCTCGACAAGGCGGAAGACCCCGAGAAAATCGTTCGCCTGATGATCCAGGAAATGGAGGACACGCTCGTCGAAGTTCGCTCGGCCGCCGCCCGTTCGATCGCCGACAAGAAAGACCTCAATCGCAAGCTCGAGTCGCTCGATCGCGAGCAGGCGGAGTGGGACGACAAGGCCGAGCTCGCGGTACGCAAGGGGCGTGAGGACCTCGCGACAGCGGCGCTGGTCGAAAAGTCCAGGCTCGTCACGGCGGCTGAAACCCTGAAGCAGGATTATCTCGCGGTCGACGAAGGGCTCGGCAAACTCAACGAGGACATCGCGCGGCTCGAGGCGAAACTCGCCGACGCCAAAGCGCGCCAGAAAGCGCTGCTGGCGCGGCATACGACCGCCAACAGCCGGCTCGCCGCGCGCCGCAAGATTCACGATTACAAGATCGAGGACGCGATGGTGCGCTTCGAGCAGTACACGCGCCGCATCGACGACGTCGAGGGCCGCATCGAAGCCTATGACCTCGGCCTGCCGAAAGGCCTCAACCACGAATTTGCGACCCTCGAGGCGGAGGAATCGGTGAAGCAGGAACTCGACGCGCTCAAGCAGCGCGTGGCGGCGCATCGCGTGCCCGACAGCGAGTAGCCGGCGATGGACGGACTGGCCACGCTCGCTACCGTCCTGTTTCTGACGATCGTCGCGCCGCTGATCGTCGTGATGCACTTCGTCACCAAGTGGAAGCAGGCACGGGAGTTTTCAGGGGACGACGAGCAAATGCTGGAAGACCTGTATTTGCTGTCGCAGCGCATGGAGGAGCGCCTCGTTACCCTGGAGAGGATCCTCGACCATGAAATGCCGGACTGGAGGAAAAAATCATGAGCAGACGCACGTGGAATGCGGGTCATGGCCCGCTGCGCGGCTTCTACCGGGACCGCGAGAACGGCTGGGTGTTTGGCGTGTGCGCCGGCATCGCCGACCGTTTCAACCTGAATCTCCTGGCCGTGCGATTGATCGCGGTCTTGAGCCTCATGCTGCTGACCTGGCTCACGGCGGCGGTCTACATCGGCGCGACCCTACTCATTCGGGAAAAGCCGCTAATATATTCGGGCCGTGACACGGAGTTCGATTTCTGGCGCAGGCACCACCGCGACAACTGGAGGCATTCATGACGGGCTCCACGACCTCACACGAGCACCGCTTCATTCGCAGCTCGGACAGGGCCGTACTCGGCGGCGTGTGCGCGGGGCTCGCCGATTATTTCGGCTTCAACCTGAAAGTGACGCGGGTGCTGGCCGTCATCGGCTTCCTGATGAACCCGCCGCTCGCCGCGCTCGCCTACATCGCGCTCGTATTGCTGATACCCGCGAAGCCGACGCCGAAAGCGGACCCTAAAGTCGATCCGGAATTCAAGCGTTCGTTGCGCTCGTCGCCGGCGCAGACCATGTCGGACGTGCGGCGGCGCTTCCAGGCGCTCAATCGTCGTCTCGCCCGACTCGAAAAATACGTAACATCGACGCGCTATGAGCTCGACCGGGAGTTCAAGGGACTGCAGGACTGAATACCCAATTGCTGAGGGAGGTTGCTCGTGAATAATCTGTTCTTCGTCGTTTGTATTGTTGCAATCGTTTTCGGTTCGCGAGTACTCGTCACCTACCTGAAGACCCGCGATACGCGCCAACAGCAGGAGCAGGGCGTCGATCTCGAAGAGACGCTTGCACAGATCAACGATCTCGAGGAACGGGTTCGCGTCATCGAGCGTATCGTCACGGAGAAGCGGTTCGACCTCGAGCGGGAGATCGAAAGGCTCTAGCCGCACATATTCGACGAGGGCCTGTGACTACTCCCGCCGCTGCTAATCCGACTGAGCCTTGTAGGCGCGAACTTCGTCGTTGAAGCGAGCGGCGGTCAATTCCATCTCTTCGACCGCGGCATTGTGTTTCTTCGTCAACGCCGTTTCCCGATTGACACGCTCGTCGTCCGTAATATCGGACATCTTCGCAACCGTGTCCTTTTCTTCCTTTTCGATGCACGCGAGGTATTCGTCCATTGCCGCCATATACGACTTCACCGAACTCTGGCCCGCGAGCATCTCTTCCTTCGATGCCGTTGCGCCGTCAGGGATTTCCGCGCGCTGCGGATAATCACAGGCGAACACGATGTTTGGAAACGCGAGTAGCGCACAGGCAATTGCCGGGGAAACTGATATTTTCATGAACTCAACCTGGGTTGCGGCGCGAGGCCGGTTGCGGAAGATGCTCTATTCTAAGCAGTCGCGGCGCGCGAGTGAAGCGCGAAATCGGACTTTCCGACCTGACATAAATCAGGCGAAAAGGGCGCGGTGCCGGTCCGTGCCGTTCATTTGGGCGAGCAGCAGCTCCAGGTAACTGTCCGAACTCATGGGGTCGCCGAACAGCAATCCCTGGGCATACGTGCAGCCGATCGATTGCAGGAAGTTCAACTGGGATTCTTCTTCCACGCCTTCGGCGACGACGTCCATATTCATATTCTGGCCCATCTGCACGATGGTGCCGACGAGGGTCGCGTCGTCGGGATTTGTCGCCACGTCGCGGACGAAAGACTTGTCTATTTTAAGCGTGCTGATCGGAAATTGTTGCAGTGCACTGAGCGACGAATAGCCGGTACCGAAGTCGTCGATGGCAAGATGCAGCCCGAGCGCATAAAGCTGGTTCAGCAGCTTGATCGTGCGCTCCGTATTTTCCATCAAGGTGGTTTCCGTAATCTCGAGTTCCAGCGACGTCGGCGAGACCTCGTAGCTGCGCAGCAGCGACTTGATGCGATTGGTGAAGTTGGGCTGGCGCAGTTGCTTGAGCGACAAATTGACGGAGACGCGGCCGGGCGACGATACCGATCGCTGCCAGTAACGAAAATCCTCGCAAACCTTGTCCAGCACCCATTCGCCGATCTCTATGATCAGGCTGGATTCCTCGGCGATCGGGATGAAATCGGCCGGCAGTATCATGCCGCGCTCGGGCAATTCCCAGCGCACCAGCGCCTCGGCGCCGAAGACGTGGCCTGTTTCGAGGTTGTACTTGGGCTGATAGTGGACCAGCAATTCGTTGCGCTCGAATGCGCGCTTGAGCTTGCTCTTGGTCATGAGGCGCTCGACGGCGGCCTCGTTCATCTGCGGCCGGTAATACGAATGCTTGTTGCCGCCGGATTTTTTCGAGTGGTACAGCGCCGCATCCGCGTTGCGGATCAAGTCGATTACGTTGGAAGCATCCTTGGGATAGAGTGCAACGCCCATGCTCGCGGTCATGAATACTTCGTGGCCCTGAACGAAAAACGGTTCGGCGAGCTTTTCGAGCACCTGGGTCGCCAATGCGTCGATCTGTTCGGTGCCCTCGGTTTGCGTGCTGGCGCGATCTACGATCACTGCGAACTCGTCGCCGGCGAGGCGGCCGATAACCGAATTCTCCGGCAGGCTTGCCGCGAGCCGTTCGGCCACGGTCTCGAGCGTCGTGTCGCCGGCGAGATGTCCAAAGGTGTCGTTGATGTCCTTGAAGCAGTCGACGTCGACGTAGAACATGCACAGCGATCGCCGATTGCGGCGCGCCCGCGCGATTGCTCTCTGCAGCAGGTGCTGAAACTGCATGCGGTTCGGAACTTTCGTCAGCGCATCGATTCTCGCCAGGTATCGAATGCGCTGTTCGGCCCGACGCCGTTCGGAAATGTTCTGCGCGGCATAGATCCGGTCACCGGATTCGGCTTCCTTGCCCTCGAGAATCGAACACGTATACGACACGGGAACGGATTCGCCCGACTTGCTTTCGAAAAATGCGTCGTGCGGCAGGCCCGACGGCGACCCGCGCACGAGCGATCCGCTTTTTTTCGTATCCACGATCAAGTCGATCGACGTATCGATGAGTTCATCGGCGTCGTAGCCGAGCAGGTTCGAGGTGGCTTTGTTGATGCGCTTGATCAGGCCGTCGCGAGTGGTAACGATGATCGCGTCGTTCATGCTCGAGAGGATGCTGTCCACGTAGTCCCGGCTGATCGTGGTTGTCTTCAAGCGGTCGCGCATTTCGTTGAATACGGCCGCGAGGTCCCCGAGTTCGTCGTCACGATCCTCCGGCAGCCGTTCGCCAAAATCGGAATCGCGCAGCTTTTCCGCCTGTCGCTTCATATCGCGAATGCGCGACGCGCGATCACGGACCGCGAAGAACAGGACCAGTCCGAACATGAGCAGAGCGATGACGGTGCCGATACCGATCAGAATGAAGTTGAACTGCCTTTGCTCGGCTTCCAGCGCCTCGAGCTTGCCGGCGAACGCCGCGGAATCGGCATGCAACTCGTGCAGCGAAAAGGCACCCACAAGGCGGCCGGCGGAGCTGCCGTCAACCCCAATCGATTGCGTCAAGACGAGATTTTGCGGCAACCATGTCTGTGTCGTGTCGCCGACGACGGGCGGGACGGTGCCGGCCTGTACGGTTCTGCCGAGCGGGTCGACGAAACGCACACCCTCGAGAAGGTCGTTTTCCGCGAGGATCTTCTCCAGCGCGCGCAGGACGGCCTCGTCGTCGCCGACCTCGACCCCCGCTTCGAATGCGTGTCCGATGCCGAGCATGCGCTCGCTTGCGCGGCGCGCAAAACTGTCGCGCAGCGACACTTCGTGCTGCGCCGAGCTCGACTCGACGAATTCACCCGCATGCCAGCGATATTGGGCGTAGAGCATCGACCACAGGACGATCGTCACAGTGATACCGAGCAGCACGGAATAGGAAAGATTTCGCGGAAACTTGTCGCCGATCATTCGCATCGAGTCCTGTCAGGGCGGTCGTCCGGTACGGTCCGGCGACGCCTGCAGGCCATTTCTCGTTATTGTGTCGGCCAGCGAATCGCAAGCAGCATGCGGCCGCTGGGGCCTGCAGGCAGTGTATCACCGGCCCGGAGGCGGCGTATAAATTTTACATAATGGAAATAAGCGACCTGCCTGTCAGCGCTCGCGTTTCTCGACGAATTCGGTCGGTGCGGCCTTGTCGCCCGTGTTCATGACGCCGTCGACGACGGCGCCTTCGGCGACCGCGATTCCCTCCCCGGACACGGTGCCCGAGATGCGCGCCGTGCCCGTGATTTCGATGCGGCCGGATGCAACGATGTCGCCTTCGACGCGTCCGGCGATAATGACGTCACCGGCGTTTATCGTGCCGATCCAGTGGCCCGTCTCGGCAAGCGTCAGGCAGCCATCGAGGTCACAGTCGCCATCGACGTGCCCCAGCACATGGACATCGCCGCTGCCGCTGAGCCGCCCGGAGATCTTGAGGCCATCGTTGACGAGGGTGGACGGACCGCGGGCACGGTCGCGGATGCGTCGAAATCGTGTGTCGTTCATGCGCGGGAACTCTTCGGCCAGATAGCGTGTGGAGCACATGGTACCTGTCGCCGCGTCGCCCGATAAGTGCCCGGAATGCCGCTTATGACAACTGCGTCGCGTAAGAGCCGTGATCTCCCGGTCCGTTTCGCGACGCCCGCCTGCGCCGATCCGCAGTGACCGCGCGGACAACCCGGCATCGGCGGCCCCGGTCTTCGTCCGCCGATCCGTCGACGCGGCCGGCCGACGAGTGAGAAATTTATCGCACGCCGGACACGCACCGCCGATGCATGTGGTAAAACGGCCGGGTGAGAAGCCTGTTGCAAGATCGACTGACCGCGCTTGCGGGTTCCGATTCCGGTTCGGCGCCGCTCGCGGGTGGTCGCAAAGGCATAGAAAAGGAGTCGCTGCGCGTCGATGCGTCGGGCTACCTGTCGCAGACGCCGCACCCCGAGCGCCTCGGTTCGGCACTGACCAACCGGTTCATCACCACCGATTTTTCGGAAGCGCTGCTCGAATTCGTGACGCCGGCCTTCGCCAATACCTGGGAGGCGTTGCGCTCGATTTGCGATATTCACCAGTTCACTTACGCAAACCTCGACGACGAGTTGCTCTGGGTGTCGAGCATGCCGTGCCGGATACCCGAAGATCTGCAGATACCGCTGGCGCGCTACGGCGATTCGAATGTCGGCCGGATGAAGACTGTCTATCGCCGCGGCCTGGGTTTTCGCTACGGCCGCCACATGCAGACGATCGCCGGCGTGCATTTCAACTACTCGCTGCCCGAATCGTTCTGGCCCCGCTACCAGCACGTTCTGCGCGACCGGCGGGATGCGGACGCATTTCGTTCCGATCAATACCTCGGACTCGTCCGCAACTTCAACCGCTACGGGTGGATCCTGCTGTACCTGTTCGGGGCATCGCCCGCGGTGTGCAAGTCGTTTGCGGGCGAACGGCAGTTACGCATGGCCTCGCTCAACAACGAGACCTGGTACGAACCCTTCGGCACCTCCCTGCGCATGAGCGACCTGGGGTACAACAACAAGAGCCAGGCACGCCTGAACATCGGCCTGAACAGCATCGATGACTACATTCGCGACCTCTACGCGGCGACGAACACGCCCGAGCCAGGCTACGAAAAAATCGGCGTAAAGGTCGACGGCGAGTATCGGCAACTCAATGCGAACCTGCTGCAGATCGAGAACGAGTATTACAGCTCCATACGCCCGAAACGCGTCGCATTGAGCGGTGAACGGCCCACCTCGGCCCTGCGGCGGGGAGGCATAGAATACGTGGAGATCCGCGCGCTCGACATCAACGTATTCGATCCCTGCGGCATCAACCAGAATACGATGCGATTCATCGAGGCGTTTCTCATCTACTGCCTGCTCGAGGAAAGCCCGCTTATCGATGACGCAGATCTCATCGAGGCTGGCAGCAACCAGCTGCAGACCGCCGTGCATGGACGCGATCCGGCGCTCGTGCTGTACCGAAATTCCGAGGCGATCGCACTGAAGGACTGGGCCACCGAGCTGCTGGCGCACGTAGCGGCCGTCGCAGCGGTCATCGACGAGACGGAACGCAGCGATTGCTATGCGGAGGCCGTGCGAGCCATGCAAGAGTTGGTCGAGGAACCCGAAGCGACGCCGTCGGCGCGTATGCTCGCCGAGCTGCGCAGCAACAACTGCAGTTACTTCGAATTCGTGTTGTCCGTCGCGCGCGGGCACCGCGACTACTTCCAGAACATTACGCCACTGCCCGCCGAACGCGAGCGTGAATTCGAGGAAGAGGCGCGGCAGTCACTCGAGCGGCAGAGGGCGATCGAGGACGCCGATGCGATCAGTTTCGAGGAATACCTCGACAACTATTTCGCCTCGAAACCGTTCTAGGGAGACTCTGAATTAATTCGCGCCTTACCTTGCCCGACTACCATTCGGCGTGTGCGACGCGAATTAATCAGAGCCTCCCTGGTCCTGGCTGTCCTTTCCGGTATCGGCCGCGAACGGCAATGGCGTGCCGTTGGCGTACGCATAGTCACGGTGCAGTCGCTGCAAGCGCCGGGTAAGCGGTCCTGCCGATCCGTCACCGATCGTGCGGCCGTCCGCTTCGAGGAGTGGCGTGAGTTCGCCCATCGTGCCGGAGGTGAACGCCTCGTCAGCGGTGTACAGCTCCGTCAGAGAAAGCCTACGCTCCTCGGCCGCGACGCCGACGTCTTCGCAAATATCGAGAACCATGCGGCGGGTCAGGCCCGGCAGGCAGCTATCCGCGTGCGGCGTCAGCACGACGCCGCGTCGAACGACGAACAGGTTCGTGTCGTTCGTTTCCGAAATAAAGCCCTCGATATCCAGCATGATCGCGCAGTCGACGCCGGCGACGTTGCCTTCGATGGATGCGAGAATGTTGTTGAGCAGATTGTTGTGGTGAATCTTCGAGTCGAGGCATTGTGGCGTATTGCGGCGGGTCGAAGCGGTAATGGCCCGTATGCCGGTAGCGGAATACACGGGCGGTTTCCATTCGGCCAGCACGATCAGCGTGCAGCCCGAACGATTCAGGCGCGGATTCATGCCCGAGGTAATTTTCTCGCCGCGCGTCAGCGTGAGGCGAACATGCACGCCATCGTGCATGCCGTTCGCCTCGAGCGTTCGAAACACGGCGTTGCGGATCTCGTCGCGCCCGGGCACTGCCGCAAATGCGAGCGCTTTTGCCGAGTCGAGCAGCCGATCCAGGTGTTCGTCGAATGCGGCAATGCGTCCGCGATAAACCCGCAATCCCTCCCAGACGGCATCTCCGCCCTGGACGGCGCTGTCGAAAACGGAAATCCTGGCCTCGGCGCGCGGCCGCAATTCGCCGTTGATGCCGACCAGTATGTCGGCGTTGCGAGGATCGGGTGGATTCACAGTCTGTCTCCGCCGTTTGGCGCGCGCAACGCGTGCGCATAGAGGCGCTCATACCATGGTTTGCAAAGTGCGAGCAATCCCAGCAGGCGGCGGGGGAATTCCCGCTTTGCCTCGTACGCCTGAAAACCGGAACTGCGGTGGACGGCATGGTACCAGTGCGGCGCCCAGACACCGTCTTCGGGCCGCGCGCCCGGCCGCCACTCGAGCATCGCCCGCGAGTACGGCACATCGATCGCGGCGCAAAGGGCTTCAAGGACCGTTCCCGGGTCCGTGAGCAGCTCGCGTGAATCGAGAACGACGGGCGGCCTGCCCGCATCTTCGAGCGCGGCAAACAGCTCCCATTGCCGTTTCAGGCCGGTGTCGTCGAGATTCGCGCCCGGCAGCTGAACGGTCAGCGACGGCAGCATGTCACGCGGGTCCCGTATCAACAGGACGTTGGTCGTTCGATGCAGAAATTCGAGATCGAGTTCGACGAGGTGGTGGGCCATGTGTTTGATGAACAGTCGCGGCACGGGCTTGTCGCGCTGCTCATCGAGCAATTGCCGCATGACCGCGCCGCCGTCGCAGTTCATCGCGGCGATCACCTCGTCGCGGCCCGGGTGCGGGGCGCCGCTGACACGCAGGTAATGGCCGTACAGCGGTTCGTCGACCACGCGCACGTCCGCGAGTTCTCTGAAGCTGTACATCAGGGCCGTCGATACGTTTCTCGGCCCGGACCAGAGGCAGATTGGCTGCACTCCGTCGTCGCTCATCTCGATGCTCCTCGCCGATGCTCTTCGAATGCGGGTGGCGCCGGGCCTTCTGTCGACGGCGTCGCAGGCGGCGCGAACCGGCCCCTGCGCGCGGCCGCGACAGCGAACGGCGCGGCCGCCGACCGATTGTGCGCTCCGTCACAAATTCACGACCAGCAGTATGACCGAGGTTTGAATTTAACTAAACTTGGCTGCTGTCGCCCGGCAGGGTTGTGGTCTCGGGAACTTCAGTGATCAAGACGTTCGTATCAGGAATCGTTCTGGGTGTCGCGGCTGTCATCGCGGCCCTGTATTTCATTCCGTTGGTCGACCAGTATCGTGAGGTATCGATCATCGCGGTGGCGCCGAACGGCGGCAACGCGGAAAACTTTCACGTCAATATTCCGATGGATCGCATCATGGTGGGCGACCGGCGCAGCAAACAGCCCCTGCCGCCCGGCCTCGAATGGCCGAATTACCGGATACTCGACGAGACGCGCACGGAACTGTTCAAGATTCGTAATTCGCGCAATGCCGTCGTCGGCGTCGCCAGCCGGCTGGCGGCCCGCAGCGACGCGTTCGGCGACGTCATAGAGTGGGTGTTGCATTTGCCGGCGCGCGGCACGATGTTCGTCACCCTGAATCCCGAGCCAGCGGGCGGCGGCCGCACGGGTGCGATACGCGCGGGTACCCGTGAGTTTCTCGGCATGGTGGGCAGCATGTCGGAGCGCTGGGTCGCGGACACGTCCGGGGCTGCGGACGCCGGCGAGGGGCGCATTCATCTCAATACCACCTTCATGGCGCGTGCATCGGGCCGGATACAGGGCAACGCGCCATGAGATATCTGATCGCACTCGTGGCAGGCATGGCGGCGGGCGGCGCCCTGGCCGCCGGCTGTATTTACTTCAATCCGTTCGCGGCGCATTCGCCGGACGCACCGCCGGCGGACGGTCCGCGCCAGCAAATGACGCTGAGCTACTCCGCCGTCGCGGACCACGCGATCGTCTACACGAATGCGGGCGAAATGCGCAGGCAGCCCTATCCCGAGAAAGTATTGCAGCTCTGGGAGCCGCCGATACGGCAGACCGAGATCATGACGACGATCATGCGTGACGAAAGTAACGCGCCGGCCGGCATCGGCATCAAATTCTCGTCACGCTCGGAAGAGACCCGCGTATTGAGCGGCAAAGCGCTCATCGACAGCGCCTGGTACGTGTTCCTGCCGGCACGGGGCACGCTGCTGATAGCGCAAACGGAAAACTATTGGGACTATCTGCGCGAAATCGTCGTGCCCGCGCACTGGGATTCCGCCAATGCCTGGAAAGGCGATTGGCGAGGCACGATCACGAGCGGGCCCGGCGAATCGGGAACTGTG
This sequence comes from Woeseiaceae bacterium, assembly GCA_041608415.1. GTDB lineage: Bacteria > Pseudomonadota > Gammaproteobacteria > Steroidobacterales > Woeseiaceae > UBA1847. The sequence continues at coordinate 5,879 of JBFISV010000025.1, read as the reverse complement.
CGTGTATACGGCGGCAGCGGGGCATTCGAGGGGCTGGAATCCGACGCGCTCGAGACACTCTCGGCGCGGGCCTACTCGGCGGACATCGGGCCCGTCGCCATGCAGGGTCTGCTGACGATCAAGATTCCCGATACGGACTCGCCGGCCGCCGACAACGAACTCGCCGCGCTCGGCACGGATTGAGACGCGAGGCCGGCCGTCTCGTCTCAACCCGGGACGACGGGCGTGAGCGGCCAGAGAATCGGTAGCAGCGCCATGACCGTGATGAACACCACGATGGTCAGCGGCACGCCGACTTTCAGATAGTCGACGAAGCGGTAGCTGCCCGGCCCCATGACGAGAATATTGGCGGGGTGCGAAATCGGGCTCGTGAAGCTCGCCGACGCGGCCATCGCCACGGCCATCATCGCGGTCTCGGGCGCGAGCCCCATGTCGGACATGGCCGAGAGGACGACGGGCGACATGAGCACCACGAGCGCGGCGGTCGGAATGATCATCGTCGCCATCGCCGTGAGGATGTAGAGCCCCATGATGACCGGCCACGGGCCGGCCGCGCCGAGAAAATTCATGACCTGGTCGGCCAGGTAGGTCGCGGCGCCCGTCTCCTGCATGGCCGTGCCGAGTGGCAGCATGCCGGCAATCAGGAAAATCGCGCGCCAGTCGATCGCACGGTAGGCATGCTCCATCGTGAGACAACCGAGCAGCACCATGATCGAACTGCCGACGACCGCCGCGATTGCGATCGGCGCGTAACCCAGCATGACGCTGGCGACCACCCCGAACATGATCAGCGCGGCCAGCGGCGCGCGGCGCGTGTCGGGCGGTTCCTGGCCCAGCGGCGTCAGCACGAGAAAATCGGAATCCGAGGACAACAACTGCAGGCGGTCACGCGGACCGAGCAGCAGCAGGGCGTCACCGATCTGCAGACGCTCGTCCGCGAGGTCAGTGCCGACCGGTTCGCCCTCTCGCCAGATGCCGGCCAGCTCGATGCCGTAGCGTTCCCGGAAGTTCATCTCGCCGGCGGTCTTGCCGGCGAGTCGGGTGCGCGGATCCAGCGTCGCGTCCATCAACGTCAGGCGTTCGGATTCGAACGCGCCGAGATTCGTCGCCGCGCTAGTGTCGATGTCGAGCTCCTGCAGGCCGCGCAATACGTCGAGGTCGGTGGGCTGTCCCTCGATGAGCAGCAGGTCGCCACCTTCGAGTACCTCGTCGCCGCGTGGCATGACCTGGAGTTTGCCGTCGCGAAAAACCGCGAGCACGCGAAAATCGAACACGTCGGCAAGCCGGCTCTTGGCTAACGTGGCGCCGGCCAGGTCGCTGTCCTTGGGAACACGAACGACGAACATGCGCTCGTCGGCGTGGTACTGCTCGGCAAGCTGGTCTTCGCTGAATACGGCGACCGAGGAGAAATCGGAGTGCTTCTCGAGCTGCTCGATGGCTTCGACTTCACCTTGCACGAGTACGCGGTCGCCGGCTTTGAGCGGCACGTAGGCCAGGTTCGTCAGCCGATAACCGCCCTTGCGCATGAGGCCGACGACCGCGACGTCGAATCGCGAGCGAAACCCCGCATGCCGAATCAGCTCGGAGATCAGCGGCGACCCTTCGGCGATCGTCACCTCGGCATAGGCCACTTTCGACGCGACCATCGACTTCAGCACGGGTGCCTCGCGCTCGATGACGAGGTCGCTCCAGCGCCTGAGTTCCTGGAACTGGTCGATGCGGCCCTGCACGAGCAGCCCGTCGCCGCCGCGCAGCACGGTCTGCCGGCTCGGGAGCGTCTCGCTGCGGCCCTGGCGCAGGAGCGCGAGGATGATGAGCCCCGTCGAACTGCCGATGCGGCTCTCGGCGACGGTCTTGCCGACCAGTACCGAATCGCCCGGCACACGCAGGAGAAACGTTCGCTCGTGCAACTTGTAGCGCGAACGCAGGCTGCGCTGGCTGACGTTCCTGTCACGTTTGGTCCTGGTCTTCGGTAGCAGCAAACGACCGAAAAGCGCGACGAACAGGACGCCGACGGCCATGACGCCGGCGCCGATCGGCGTAAAGTCGAACAGCGCGAACCCCGGATAGCCGAATTGCCGCAGTGATTCGCTGATCAGGAGATTCGGCGGTGTGCCGATGAGCGTCATGAGGCCGCCGAGCAGCGTGGAGTAAGCGAGTGGCATGAGCAGGCGCGACGGGGCGATCCGGGTTCTGCGCGCGATATCGACTACGACGGGCAGCATCAGGGCGGCGACGCCGATGTTGTTCATGAACGCCGACAGCACCGCGCCCGTTATCATGATCACGACGATCATCGATACTTCGCGCGTGCCGGCGACGCGCATGACCTGGCGGCCGATGATGTCGGCGATGCCCGTGCGCGTCAGGCCTTCGCTCAGAATGAACATGGCCCAGACCGTGACGACGGCGCTGTTGCTGAAGCCCGCGAGCGCCTCGTTGGGCGACACGAGGCCGGTTACGGCGAGCGTGCCGAGCACGAGCATGGCGACGAGGTCCATGCGGATGACTTCGCTGATGAAAAGCACGAGCGACACGGCGAGAATGCCGAGGACGATTGCGATTTCGGGGGTCATGCCGGCGGGCGAGGGGGAATGTTGGCGCCAAACTGCATACACTCGGGTTTATACACGACATGAGCAATCCCGACATCTACCAAGCGAGGGTCACGAGACGCGTCGCATGCCATCGTATTCGCGGCGTCGACTACGAGATCAGCGAGTGGGGGGACCCGTCGCAGCCGCTGCTGTTCTGGCTGCATGGCTACGGCGATTGCGGCGCGAGCTTTCAATTCGTCGTCGATCGGTTCGAGAAGGATTGGTTTGTCGTTGCGCCGGACTGGCGTGGCTTCGGCGGCTCGCAGACCGACGCGGTCGCGTTCTGGTTTCCTGATTACCTCGCCGACCTCGACCGGCTGCTCGACCTGTACAGCCGCGACGCCCCCGCAAGGCTCGTGGGGCACAGCATGGGCGCGAACATCGGCGGGCTGTTTGCGGGGGCGATGCCCGAACGCGTGAGCGCGTTCGTCAACGTCGAGGGCTTCGGCCTCTCCGACACGGACCCGGGAGAGGCCCCGGGGCGATACCGCGAGTGGATCGAGGCGGGGCGCTCCGCGCCTGCGTTCTCGAGTTACGCGGATTTCACGGCGCTGGCCGGGCGCATCCTGAAGCGCAATCCGCGCATGCCGCCCGAGCGGGCCGCCTTCGTCGCCCGCTGCTGGGGGCAGCAACGCGACGGCCGGGTCGAACTGCGGGCCAACGCGCATCACAAGCTGCCGAACGCGGTGCTGTACCGGCGTGCCGAAAGCGAGGCCTGCTGGAAGAACGTCACGGCGCCGGTTCTGCTGGTCGCGGGCGGGAGCAGCGAGTACGCGCAGGCCGTCGACGATCGCCTCGACGTCGGCAGTCTCGATTTGCCGTTTTCCGACGCGACGACGCGGCTCATCGAAGGCGCCGGTCACATGATGCACTTCGAGGCGCCGCGACAGCTCGCAGCGGCCATCGAGGCGTTTTTCGATCCTCGCTTGTAAATACATCCAGTACTGTATAAAAAGACAGACTCGTGCTGACGATGCGGTGACTGCATGCCAACTGCCGGGCAACGACCCGCCGATGCCGGCGGCGACTATCTAGCAATGCTGAACCCTGCGCAGCGGCGGGCCGCGAGCTTCGGCGCGCGCGACGACGCGCGCGAGTTTTGCGCGGGCCCGCTGCTCGTGGTCGCCGGCGCCGGCACGGGCAAGACCATGACCCTCGCGCACCGCGTCGCCCACCTGATTGTCGAGGGCGTCGATCCCGGGCGCATCCTGCTGCTCACGTTCACGCGGCGCGCGGCGGCCGAAATGACGCGCCGTGCCGATGCCATCGTGCGACGGGCGCTCGAATGTCGCGGCGGGCAGGCGGCCGTGCCGAGCGCGACGCTGCCCTGGTCCGGCACCTACCATTCGATAGGAAATCGACTGCTCAGGCGCTTCGCGCACAACCTCGGGCTCGACCCGGGGTTTTCCGTGCTCGACCGCGGCGATTCGGCGGATCTCCTCGACGTCGTGCGCCACGAATGCGGTTTGTCGAAGAAGGCGCGCCGCTTCCCGAAGAAGGACACCTGCTTCGCCATTTACTCGCGCACCGTCAACGCGCAGTGCGAACTCCGGGAGACGATCGACGTCACGTTTCCCTGGTGCGCCGAATGGGAGGCCGAGCTGCGCGAGCTTTTCAGGCGCTACGTCGTCCGCAAACAGCAGATCCAGGCGCTCGATTACGACGATTTATTGCTGTACTGGCGCCACCTGCTGGGCGAGGCGGAATTCGCCGCCGAGATCGGCGCCTGGTTCGACCACGTTCTCGTCGACGAATACCAGGATACGAATCGTGTCCAGGCGCAAATACTGAGTGCCCTCAAGCCCGACGGCAGGGGCATCACCGTCGTCGGCGACGACGCGCAATCCATCTATTCCTTTCGCGCAGCCGACGTTGCGAATATCCTCGATTTCCCGGAGCAGTACCGGCCGGCTGCCGAGGTCATCGCACTGGAGCAGAATTACCGTTCGACGCAGCCGATACTCGACACGGCGAACCGCCTGATTGCGGAAAGCGACAGGCAATACGAAAAGCGGCTGTTCGCAACGGCGCCGGGCGGCGCCCGGCCGCGATACGTGACGGTCGAGGACGGGCATGCCGAGGCGGAATTCGTCGTCGGGGCCGTGCTCGACAACCGCGAATCCGGGATGCCGCTCAAGCAGCAGGCCGTGTTATTTCGCGGCGCGCACGCGAGCGACCGCCTCGAACTGGAACTCGTGCGTCGCAACATACCCTACGTCAAGTACGGTGGGCTCAAGTTCCTCGAAGCCGCGCATGTCAAAGACGTACTTGCCGTGCTCAAGTGGGCCGAGAATGCGAAGAACGAGGTGGCCGCATTCCGCGTGCTCAAACTGCTGCCGGGCATGGGACCGGCAACCGCCGCGAAATGTTTCGACGCACAGGCGCTCGACGCCTACACCTTCGAGGCGCTCGGCAACTTCAGGCCGCCGGCCGCGGCCCGGAGCGACTGGCCGGCATTCTGCGATCTCATGTCGTCGCTCGCTGCGGCGGCGCTCGACGCGACGGGCTGGCAGTCGCAGCTGGCGCAGGTACGACGCTGGTATCAGCCGCAGCTCGAGCGCCTCTATGACGGCATCGAGACGCGCGCGGCCGACCTCGAGCAACTCGAACAGATTGCGACGCGTTATCCGACGCGCGAGCGATTCCTGACGGAGTTGACGCTAGATCCCCCCGCGGCCGCCGGCGACCGTTGCGGCGACCCGCTGCTCGACGAGGATTACCTCGTGCTCTCGACCGTGCACTCGGCAAAGGGCCAGGAATGGGATGCGGTTTTCCTGCTCAACGTCACGGACGGCAGCTTTCCGTCCGAATTTTCGACCGGCAAAGCCGAACTCATCGAAGAGGAGCGGCGGCTGTTGTACGTGGCGATGACGCGCGCCAGGCAGTCGCTCGCGCTCATCGCGCCGCTCAGGTTTCACGTCACCCAGCAGCACCGCCACGGTGACAGGCACGTCTACGGCGCGCGCAGCCGTTTCATGACCGAGAGCGTGCTCGCGACGATGCAACAGTGCTTCGAAGGCCGCGGCGAGGCCGCCGCCGCGGGCCCGCGCTCGCGCTCGGGCGCAACAATCGACGTCGCCGCACGCATGCGGGATATGTGGTAAACAGGAAGGTGGCGCCGGGCACGGGCGCCGCGCGAGAGGAGAGACCCATGAACGCAAGCATTCGCGACCAGGTATCCGACGAGGAGTGGAAGCTGCGGGTGGATCTCGCCGCGTGCTACCGGATGATTGCCATGTATGGCTGGGACGACCTCGTGTTCACGCATATCTCGGCGCGTGT
>JBFISV010000024.1:0-16672 GCA_041608415.1 Woeseiaceae bacterium | reverse complement strand
GCGTCGCTGTCCGTCGACCGCGACGAGGCGCTGTTACTCACGCGCCTCGATACTCAGACCTTCAACGAGCTGTCGGCAGGCTGTCGAGACAGAATCGATTTCGATGCCGTGTCGGGCACAGGAATTATCGGGATGCGTGAGGCGCCGATGGGGCCGGCGTCCGTGGCCGTCGTCGCGGCCGGCAGTTCGGACGTATCGGTCGTTCGTGAAGCGACGCGTACGCTCGCGTTCCATGGGCAGGCCGCCGACGAAATCATCGACATCGGCGTTGCGGGCCTGTGGCGAGTGCTGGACAAACATGAACAGCTCGACGGCTACCCTGTCGTCATCGTCGTCGCCGGCATGGACGGTGCGCTGTTCAGCGTCCTCGGCGGCCTCGTCGGTGGCGCGGTGATAGCCGTGCCGACCGCGACCGGCTATGGCGCGGCCCGAGGCGGCAGGACCGCGCTCAATGCCGCGCTCGCGAGCTGCGCCCCCGGCGTGGTCGCCGTAAACATCGGTAACGGTTACGGCGCCGCGTGCGCGGCGGTCCGCGTGCTCGGCGCAGGCCGGGCGGCAGGCGCCGGCACGGAAGGCGCGTCGCGATGAAGTTCGCAGGGCGGCACGCGTTGCGGCCTTACCGGGTTCGCTACGCGCGCGAGTTCCGGTAGTAGCGGAGCTTGCCGTGCTCGCGCGACAAGCGGTCGACGAAATGAATCGCCACGCTGCATTGCGGACCAAACGTAGAGCGGACGATTCCCGCGACGATGCGTTCGATCTCGTGAGTCTCTGCGTTGCCGCCTGCCTTTGCCGTCAACGCGTCGCTGCCCTCGACCCAGGCTTCCCACGAGTGCGTGTCGTTCTGGCGAAACTGAATTTGCCGGACGCGGTCGGCTTCGGCGTCATCGAACAGCGTATGCAGCTGCGAGATGAGGACGGAGCTGTGGCGAGAACTGCCGTCGGCCGCCGCGAACGAATCGCCGGATCGCGCCTGCAGATCGGCCAGCACGGGTTGCGGCAGTCCACAGACGCATCGTTCGAGCGACAGTCGGCCGCGATCGCCGACCCTGTAGCGGACCAGCGGCATGGCCCTGTTGCGCAGCGTCGTCACCACGATGTCGCCGAATTCCCCGGGACCGGCGGGCGTATCGCCGCGAAATACCTCGAGGTGCACGAGCCCCGCGTGTACGTGCATCGAGCCGGCCGGGCATTCCCCGGCCAGGGCGCCGGTTTCGGTCGCGCCGTAGGAGTCGATGGCGCGCGCGCCGAGGTAGGATTCGATGTGCTTCCTCTGGAATGCGAACAGCTGCTCGCCGCCGACCCGGGCAAACGGCGCCAGCGGTTCCGCGATGCCGCGTTCGCGAAATCGACGGGCCAGGTAAAACAGCGCAGACGGCGTCCCCGCGACCAGCATCGGCCGCGCGGCGCGGAAATACGCCAGGGCATCGTCGATGGCGCGTTTCGAATCCACGGGCCAGACGGAGCGCTGCCCGAGGACAAGGTCGCGGAATGGCCGCCGGTCGTGCGTCAGCCGCAGCGAGCGGGCGCCGACGGGGATGCCGTGCCATTGCAGTGCCCGGTAACGGTGTGCCCATACGAACGTCGTGGCCAGGTAATCGCTCGCGACCGGTGCGGGGATTCCCGTCGTGCCTGAACTCTTGAGCGTTTCGATGCGGGCAGGGCGCGTCTCGGCCAGCAATTCGTCGAAGTGGCCCTGCAGATCCGCTTTCTCGAGCACGGGCCAGCCATCGAGCAGCCCGTCGGGGGATGCCGAGGCGTTTTTCCACGGTCCGTTGCGATAGTAGCGCACCTGGGACTTCGCGAATGCGAGGACCTCGGCGATGCGCTGCCGCTGCTGTCGGTCGAACTCCTCCGGCGCCAGTTGTTCCTGACTCGCGACGGCGCGAATGCAGCGGGCCAGCGGCCTGCCGCGCAAAGACTGCAGGAACGCATAGACGTGGCCGCGCACCGACTCGGAGAGGCGCGGCATCCCGACGACGGCAGCGTTGCCTTCAGATTTCCTTGGTCGCCGTTTCATACTGGAGAGGAGCGCAGGGGTAGACGGCGACTTTGACGGGTCCGTTGTGGCGACTTTCCAGTTCCCGGAGCAAGTCGTCCCAGGTTCTGTAGAGGCTCGCCGCGGGGAAGCGCTCCGCCATGTCTTCGTCGGATATATTCGGGCACAGCATCATGAAGTCGAGCATCTTGCGCGACTGCGTGCGCGTCAGGCTCGTGATCAGGTGCCGCGCCTGCTTGAAGATGTGCCGCGGGCGCAACGTCCGAAAGCGCACCCAGGCGCGCCCCACGAACGACAGTTCGGTCGGCTTGAGCCGGTGCGAGCCCGCGCCCTGCGTGCCGTCGGCGATCGCCACCCGCGTCACGCCGTCGCCCGCAGACATGAGCGGCCACGTGCCCCAGGGAACGAACCAGAGATTGGCATCGAACGGATAGGTGTTCGCCACGATAATCTGTGCATCGCTCGGAGGCGACACGGCGAATTTGGCGGCGGCGACGCGCACGCCCTCGCGGTGGGCGTCGACGCGATGGCCCGCGAACAGCCCCGCGATTTCGCGGCTGTGATTGAGCATGACGTTGACGATGAAATTCAGGCCGAGAGTGCCCGTAATCGTATCGAGTTCGCGGCGGAACTCGTTGTCGATCGTGCCGCCACGATGCGGCGCGCCTTTGAGGAAATCGTGCAGGTAACGCGCCGTCTGCGTTCCGGCGACGCCGGGAACCAGTATCTTGGAGCCTCCCGAGAATCCCGCGGAATCGTGCGGTGTAATGCCGCCGATACCTATCTTCAGGTCGGCGCTCATCACGGTGCGGTTGATGAACAGCGGAATACGCGACGGCGAGTGGCCAGCCGCCACGAGTTCGGCGTCGGGATCGTGCAGTTCCCACGCGACGCGGTTTGCGGCGTTCTCACCGACCTTTTTGAGATTGTCTTCGAGCGCTGCGTCTTCGTGGCCGCCCGCCGCAATGACGACACGCACCTCGGACAGCGGCATGCCGCCCGCTTCGAGTTCGTCCAGTACGAGCGGCAGCACGTCGGCCGTCGGCGTCGGGCGCGAGATGTCGTCGATGATGATGGCGGCCGATTTGCAATTCTTCGCGAGCGCTGCCAATCGCGGGCTGCCGATCGGGGATTCGAGTTTTTGCCGCATCTCCGCGACGGTGAGCGCCGGGCCGGGACTCTCGCCGACGACCTCGACCTGCCAGCCCTCCGGGAAGTGCAGTGCGATGTCCCGGTCGCCGTACCAGGCGCCGCTTTTCATCGTCACTCGGGTCATGTTCTGAGATCCGCAGGTTGATTCGTGTGCATCGACAGCAGGCGTTCGATTCGATTCAGGAGTTGCTGCCGCATACGACCTTCCCGCCGCCCGGCGAGTGCCACGGTAACGGGCAGCTCCCAGCGCGGCAGTTCATCCGCCGCGGCGGGCCTGATCTCGAGGTAGCGGCGCAGGTACGCGCGCCAGAACACGGCTCGCCCGATTTCGAGAGCCGCGCCCGCGAGCAGTCCGCTCGGCCGCTCGCCGAAACGCAATTGCAATACGGCCGACACGACGTCGGCCGTGGGGTTGCCGCGGGTCGCGAGCATCCAGTCGATGATCATCGAATCGACCGGATGCACGATCACGTTGAGCATGTGAATGTCGTTGTGGCAGACGGTGTCCCCGTCGGGCAGGTCGTTGAGCGCGAGCAGTGCCGCATTCGTGACGTTTGCATCGAGCCCGTGGCTCGTTTCGATCTCGTGCCGGATCCTGTCGCGCTGCGAGGGACGGTCGCGCGAACGGCATTCGTGCACGGCCGCATGCAGGCCCGCGAGCTCGCGGGCCGCGGGAAGAATGCTCCACGGCTTTCTGCGCACGGCGTCGCTCAGCGTCATGCCGACTTCGAGGTTGCCGAACACGATTCCGGGACGGCCGTCCACCTCGACCGTTTCCTCGGCGCGCGGCGCATGCACGCCTGCGCACTCGAGGGTTTGCGCGATTTCCGCCTCTTCCGGCGCGAGTTCCGCGAAGTGCGGGAAGAACAGCTTCAGTATTCTGCCGTCGGGCAGCAGAAACACCTCGCTCTTGTGTCCCTCACCGATCTTTTTCATTTCGAGCCGCTCTGCACGGGAGTGCGCGATTTGGGCATGAGGACGTTCTTGAGCTCGAAAAGGCCGCCAAGTGCGTTGGCGAGTAGCGTGAGTGCGAACAGCAGGAACGCGAGTGCCACGGCATCGCTGGCGGGCACGGCATATTCCTGCAGCAGGATGACGAGGCTGCCTTCACGCAGTCCGATGCCGGACAGCGAGATCGGCAGCATCATGAGCGTGTGCAGCACCACCCGGATCCAGCCGATCGTCAGATAGGAGAGGTGTATGTCCAGCGATGCCGCGACGAGGCCGAAACTGATGATTCCGATGGCATGTCGAACGACGGCAAGCACGGTGACCGTTCGCAGCGTGTCGCCGATGAGGCGATAACTGTCGACCATGGTGCGGGCGAGGTTGAAGAACTTTTCGGCAAACCGGCCCATTGCCGAGCGGATGCGGAGTTTGGCCACGACGCGTTGCGCCAGGCCGTACACGGTCGGACTCACGACCGTCAGGTGCAGGCCGATCAGCGTCACTGCCATCCCGGCCAGCAGCACACCGACCCAGCGGCCGGGACCGGCCGGCATCTCGATCGCCCAGACCGCGAGGCCGAGCAGCGCGAGCACGAGGAAGTTCACGAGCCGGCAAAACGCGAGTCCCGCCGCTACCTCGCCCCATTGCTTCGTCGGGCCCGCGAGCCGGTGCAGTTTGAGGACGGAACCCATGAGTTCGCTCGGCAGGAACTGGCCGTAGAAGCGCGTGATCATCTTGATCTCGAACACGTTCCAGCTGCTCGTCGGAATGCCTGCACGACGGAGCGGCAGCCACAGCGCGAAGGCCTCGAGGTACGCCGAGACGAGCATCAGGAACATCCCGGCGGCCGCCAGGCCGAGATTCACCGTGCGCAGCGCCGCGACGACGTCCGAGAACGGAATAAACCAGAATATGCCGCCGATCAGCGCCGCCGATCCGATGACCCTCAGGGCCCGGGCTTGCCATTTACCGAGTTGCATGGGGTCGCTCGGATTTACCGGTCGGATCCGTGCGCATCGACAGGCTGCACCGGGCGATCGGATTGTGTTGGCGTAGCGCCGCGATCTGCATTACGTTTCCTGGCGGCATCTGACAGGCCTTCGTAAATGCCGATTAGTCTCTGTGCGACTCGTGAGTAACTCAACTTTTCGTCCGCGAGCGCACGAGCCTGTTCGCCGACCATGTTGCGCCGCTCCTCGTCGACAAGCAACCACCGCAATGCGTCGGCGAGGGCGGCGGCGTCGCGTGCCGGCACGAGACGGCCGTGCTCGCGGTCGCGCATGACTTCGGTGATCCCTTCATCGGTGCAGGCGATCGCGGGTTTGCAAAACTGCATGGCTTCGCCGTACACGGTCCCGCTGGCCTCGCCCCACGAGGCGAGCACGAATACGTCACACCAGGACATGTCGCCGAGCACCTCGGCATGCGGACGCTTGCCGCGCAACTCGACCATGTCCTCGACGCCGAGTTCGCGAACGAGTGCCTCGAGGTGCTCATGTTCGGGTCCGCCGCCGATGATGCGGCACAACAAATTGGGGAACTCGCTGCGCAATTGTGCGACGGCCTTTATGAGGTATGCGTGCCCCTTGCGAACGGACAGCGTTCCGACTGACAGCACGACCAGTTTGCCGGCATACTCTGCCGGTCGTTCCCGCCTCTGACTCTCGACCCGGTCCGGATGCGTGCCGGGTTGCAGGATGACCTCGACATCGGGAATCTCCGGTTCCAGTGTGCGCAGTTCAGCCGCCATGTTCGAATTTTCGGTGATGACCAGGTCGGAGTTCCTCAAGATGTATCGATATTTACGACCCCTGGCCGAATACTGCTTCGCATGCCCCATGCGCTGAATGCTGCGTTCGTGAGCGATAAAGGGGGTGCCGAAACGCTCCTTGATCTTGAGCCCGAGATAACCGCTCGGGAACAGGAAGTTGGTGTGTACGACGTCGAACGGATGCTCGCGCATGATTTGGTCGACAGCCGACCTGCACCAGGGCCACAGCAACTGGCTGTCGAGAAACGGCAATCGGGTATAAATGTGGTTGTGGACCCATGACCTCGGGTAATGCGGGCAGGCCGGGTAATACACCGGCACGCCGCGAATCTCCTCGAATCGCGGCACGGACGACCAGTCACGCAACTCCGATGTCAATGCAAGAGGTCGGGGAATCCACGGCGTCGGGGCCATCACGGCAACGGGGAGTCCTGCAGCTTGAAGCGCAACCGTGTTTTCCAATGCCCATGTTCCCGATGCCATATCGTGCGGACGCGGAAAATAGTCGCAGATCCAGAGTGCGCGGCGAAGATTTGAATGGCTCATTAGATCTCGCAAAAAACGGATTGCAGCCGCAGAACCACGGGAGTTTGCCTCACCCGAAAACCCGTGTAAAGCCAGGCATCTAGAAGTACGACACCCGTCACAATCGATTGTGAGACATCGATTTTCAGGCGGCAAAACACACGCTGCGAACCCGATCGACGCGTGCGCCGATCATCAGCGCCTGGTACACGACCGCGATGTCGAGTGCGGCTATTGCGCGCACCGATTTCCGTTCATCCGCAGGCGGTATCGCCGGGCGTCACGACAATCAAGGGCAGCGGCCGACACCGCCTGCCGCACAGGCGGCGATCACGGCAAACGGGTTACCTTCAAACTGCGGCTTCGACGCCGCCGCCTGGCGGGCCACAGGATCGATTCTTTTCTGCCATCCGATCGCGCAAATGTTCCGTGCAAGACGGCAATGTGTCGATAGTCTCAATCCGGCGATCGCGTCATTGAAGATGCCGTTCAGGCTATACTATCATCCGCGCGCATGGCGATCGCTCGAGCGACGCCCGCAGGTTCCGAGTTCCAGGCCGCCAGGATTCAGCCCCACGACGTGAAAATACTCACCCTCAGTTTCGAATATCCGCCGCTAGGGGGTGGCGGCAGTAAAGTCGTGCAGGGCTTATCCGCCGAATTGATCGGCATGGGTCACGAAGTCGAAGTCGTTACGATGTCGTACCGCGGACTGCCGCGAAATGAAGAAATCGACGGTATTCGCATCCACCGGGTACGGTGCCTTAGAAAGTCCGTCGATGTTTCGAATCCCGTTGAATTGGCGAGTTACATGCTCGGAGCGCTGCCCACGGTTCTGCGACTCGGGAAAGCCGGGTCGTTCGACATACTGCATTGCCATTTCATCATGCCCGACGGGCTCGTCGGTCTGCTCGCGAGCCGGCGGCTCGGCATACCGCTGATCGTAACCGCGCACGGCTCGGACGTGCCGGGATACAACCCCGATCGATTCAAGTTTCTCCACAAGCTGATTTCACCGGCGTGGCGATCTGCCGTTCGAGCCATGGACCGCATCGTCTGTCCGAGCCGGTTCTTGGAAAGTCTCATACTCGAACACGAGCCCTCCGCGGATACGATAGTCATCCCGAATGGACTGCACCTCGACAAGTTCGATGCATCGCGGGAACGGAAGCGAAGCATCCTGATCGTGACGCGTATGCTCAAGCGTAAAGGTGTACAGGACGTATTGCGCGCTCTGTCGGGCACCGATCTCGGTTTCGAAATCAACGTCGTGGGCACTGGACCGTACCTCGAGGAATTGACGCGGCTGGCTGGCACGCTCGACCTCGAAGTACGCTTCCACGGATGGCTGGACAACGATTCCCCGGAACTCAAGGAACTCTTCGAGACAGCGGCAATTTTCGTATTTCCGTCCCACGCCGAAAATTTTCCGCTCGTTTTGCTCGAGGCGATGGCGGCTGGTAACGCGATCGTCACGACCAACCAGACCGGTTGCCAGGAAGTGGTCGGCGGCGCGGCGATCTGCGTCACACCCGAGGATCATGAAGCCATTCGCGAGGCCGTCGTCTCGCTCGCGACCGACCCGGCCCTGCGGGAGCAAAAAGGCAGAGAGGCGCGCGAGCGCCTCGAAAGGGAGTTCAGCTGGCCGGCGGTATCGCGGCGCTACGTGTCTTCGTTCGAAGACCTGGTAAGTGCGCGGCAAAGCGCCGGGACCTGAGAGGGATGCGCGCGTTTTGAAGGTATGCCTGATATCGAATCAGATCGCCGCATGGGGCAAGATCGGCGGCTTTGGCACCGCCACTCGTGCGCTGGGTTCCGCCCTGGCCGAACGCGGGGTCGACGTTTCGGCAGTCGTCGTGCGCCGCGAAGACGGCGGGCAGAAATTTCGCGAAGAACTCGATGGGATCACGGTATACGGTCCGAGCCATCTGAAGACGCTGACCTCGGGCGCGATATATCGCGAGATCGACGCGGACATATATCAGTCGCAGGAACCGACCATAGCGACGTACCTCGCGCAACGCGCAGTGCCGGACAAGGTGCACGTCGTCACTTGCAGAGATCCCCGCAACCTGCATGAGCATTTCGTCGAGCTGCAGCACACGAACCTGAAGCGGCGGCTCATGTTTCCCGTTACCTGGTATTACGAAGCGAGCCCATGGGTAAAGCGCTCGGTCCGAAACGCCGACGCCGTGCTGATGCCGGCTCCGACGGCACTGTTGCCCAGGATTCAGGACCTCTACGGGACGGACGTGACTGCGGAGTTCGTTCCTTATCCGGTCGATATCCCGAAGCAGCCGCCCGCGAAGTCACCGGTACCGCTGATCCTGTTCGTCGGGCGCTTCGACCACCGCAAGCGTATGGAGCGATTTTTCGAACTCGCGCAAAATTTTCCGGACGTGAAGTTCGTCGCTGTCGGCGAGGCGCACGACAAGGGTTACGATAAATATCTTCGCGATACCTATGGTCATCTGGAAAATCTGGAAATGCCGGGCTACGTGCCGCGATTCGGGGCAAACAACGTCAGCAGCTACTATGAGAAAGCGTGGGTACTCGTCAATACGTCGGCGCGCGAGGGCCTGCCGTACACCTTCATGGAAGCAGGCGCCTACGGCGTGGCCCTGCTGTCCGCGCTCGACCCGGAAGAATTTGCATCGCGTTTCGGGTACTACACCGAAAATGACGATTTCGAAGAAGGACTGAAGTATTTGCTGGCGGACGATCGCTGGAGGACCCGCGGCCGCGCCGCGGCCGAGTTCATCGCGAAATCGTGGAACGAGGAAAATTGCGTCAATGAACACCTGCGCATCTATGACAGGCTTCTGCGCCGCAACTAGCCGCGGAAATGAGGCGCCCGTTCTTTTGGTATCGACAGATTCCGGCTACAATCGCTCGCGATCGTTTCCGTGACAGCCATCGCGGCGGCGCTGGCCGGGTTTTCCGAGAATAGGTGAGCCGTGTTCGCCCAAGATCCGTAGATGACTGCAATGCAACGCCGCCGTTTTATTCGAGACTGATATGCCCGATCGCCCTTCGGTTTCAATTATCGTACCCGTCTTCAATGAAGAAGCGTTACTCGAGAGAAACCTTTCCGAGTTGCACGGCTACCTGGCGTCGGGCGAGAGATCCTATGACTGGGAGATCGTCGTCATCAACGACGGCAGCTCCGATAACAGCGGGGCGATTGCGGATCAGTTTGCACGGCAGCATGGCAATACGCGTGTGCTGCATCACCCGACAAACTTCGGTCTCGGGCAAACCCTGAAATTCGGATTCGCCAACACCGAGAGTGACTACGTAGTCACGATGGACGCGGATCTCAGCTACGACGCGCGCCACATCGATGAATTGCTGAATGTCATTCGCGAATCCCACGCAAAGATCGTGCTGGCCTCACCCTACATGGAAGGCGGATCGATAAAAAACGTGCCGCGCGTGCGGCAAATCCTCAGCGTCCTGGGTAACCGCTTCCTGCGGTTGTTCGTCAAAGGGCATTTCTCGACGCTGACGTCGATGGTACGAGTCTACGACGGCCCGTTCATTCGATCGTTGGACCTGCGAGCCGTGGGCATGGACGTAATGCCCGAGACCCTGCACAAGGCGATGGTGCTGCACGCGAGAATCGTGGAAATGCCGGCCAGGCTCGACTGGGGGCCGCAGCTCGAGTTCGGCAAGGATCGCGTATCCAGCATGCGGCTGATCCGGCACGTCTTCTCGACGATAATGTCCGGCTTCATCTTCCGGCCATTCCTGTTTTTCGTCGCGCCGGGAATCGTTTTCGGCGTATTTGCGCTGTACGTGAATTTCTGGATGATCGTTCACTACTTCGAGGCTCTTGCCGAGCTTCGCGGCTCCGGGCTCGAGTATTCGCTGTCGGACGCTTTCGCTGTTGCCTACAGTAATTACCCGCACACGTTTATAATCGGTTTTCTGTCCCTGATGGTGGCGATACAACTCATCGGCATGGGCTTCATGTCGCTGCAGAACAAAAGATATTTTGAAGACCTCTTCCACCTTGGCTCGACTCGTCACTACGACATCAGGCGTCGCAAAACGTAGTCGATTATGTGATGCGTTCCTCAGAAGCATCACCACCAAACTCTTAGGATGGCCGGGCCGTGAACTGGATTCCTCAATCTCGTCTCGCGTATCTGCCTGAGGCTAAAGAAATTGTCGAACGATAAGTCGAACAGCACGGTTCTGCTCACGGGGGTCGCGGGTTTTCTCGGCTCCAACCTGCTCGAGCGATTGCTCGACGCAGGGCATTCGGTCGTCGGCATCGACAATTTGTCGATGGGCCGGATGGCCAATGTCGAATTCGCCCTCGACAACGATCGATTCCGCTTTATCGAGGCGGATGCGATGGACATGGCCGTGTTCGACGGCATCCCGGACGAAATCGACGTCGCCGTGCATCTTGCAGCCTTCAAGATACCGCGCTACGGCAATGCGATCGACACGCTGAAAATCAACTATGGATGCACCGACAACGTTCTCGGTTTTGCGAAGGACAGAAACATCAAGTGTGTCCTGGCCTCGACGTCCGACGTCTACGGCAGGAATCCCGACGTACCGTTCTCCGAGGAAAAGAGCGACAGCGTCATCGGTTCGTCGTTGTCGCCGCGGTGGGCGTATGCGGTGTCCAAGCTGTTCGACGAGCATCTCGGCCTGGCGTACCAGGACACCTACGGCTTTCCTGTGACCTTGTTGAGATTCTTCGGCTCCTACGGACCGAATCAGCATTTGTCGTGGTGGGGCGGGCCGCCGCCGGTGTTCATCGACTCGGTTCTCAACGGCAAGGTCATTCCGATTCATGGCGACGGCATGCAGACCCGCAGTTTCACCTACGTCAGCGATACGGTGTCCGGTATTTACGAGGCGATATTTCGCGACGAGGCGAACGGCCGCATTCTCAACATCGGCAGCGACGAGGAAGTGACGATACTCGAGCTGGCGCGGCGCATACACGCGGTCAGCGGGGTCGACGGCGACCCCAAAATCGAAATGATTCCGTACGAGTCGTTCTCCGGGAAAAAATACGAGGACGTCATGCGACGCGTTCCGGATACCAGCCTCGCGGAGCGGATCCTGGGCTTCAAGGCCCGGGTGTCACTCGATGAGGGCCTGCGTCGCACAATCGAGTGGCAGCGTGCGGCCACGCGTGACCAGGCCTTTGAATCGTCGTAGAACCGATCGGTGCATCCCTTGCGAATTGGCATCATCGGCGGCGGCCTCATGGGAATGGCGCTCGCCTACCGCCTGACCGAGTCCGGCAATACCGTCGACGTTTTCGAACGCGAGGAACAACTCGGCGGATTGGCCACGCACCATGATTTCGGCGGCTTCTTCTGGGACCGCTTCTACCACGTAATCCTGCCGAGCGACCGCTGCCTCATTCGGTTCATCAATGACATCGGGCTGGGCGACGAGCTGCGCTGGCGGCAGACGCGGACCGGATTTTACGTGGACGGGCGTATGCATTCGATCAGTAACTCGATCGAGTTCCTGCGCTTCCCGCTGCTGTCCCTGATCGACAAGTTCCGGCTCGCCCTGACGATGATCTACAGCTCTCGCATCGACAACTGGCAGAGGCTCGAAAAGTTGCCGGTCGACGAGTGGCTCAGGAAGGTCTCGGGACGCCGCACGTACGAGAAGATGTGGCGGCCCCTGCTGCTCGCAAAGCTCGGCGACAATTACCGGCGCGTCTCGGCCGTTTTCATCTGGTCGTACATCAAGCGGCTGTTCTCCGCCCGCGACAGCTCGGCCAGCAAGGAGCAGCTCGGACACGTCACGGGCGGCTACAAGCAGGTATTCGAGGTCCTCAGGCAGCGAATCGAAGATTCCGCGGGCAGCGTACAATGCGGAGTATCGGTCGAGTCGATACGCGGCGGCCGGGACGGGGGCATCGACGTGCGTGTCGCCGGGGAGGAGGGTTTGCGCCACTACGATAAGGTCGTTTGCACGAGCCCCGTGCCGGTGCTGCGGCAGTTGGCCGACGAGCGGCTGCTCACGGTCAAAGAGGGCAACGGCGATGTCGAATATCTCGGCGTCGTGTGCGTGGTCCTGGTCACGAAGAAGCCCGTCGTGCCGTTCTACGTCGTGAATATCGCCGACGACACGATTCCTTTCACAGGGGTCATCGGCATGAGCAGCGTCGTGGACCCGGCGTTCACGGACGGCCGCTACCTGACGTACCTGCCGAAATACGTGATCTCGACCGATGGCTGGCTCAAAAAGAGCGACGAGGCGATCCGCGGCCTGTTTCTCGACGGTTTGCGCCGCATGCTGCCTGATTTCGACGAATCTGTGATCGAGCGCGTTGTCGTCAACCGGGCATTTCGTGTACAACCCCTGCAGGTCATTGATTTCTCGGAAATCGTACCGACGGTGGAGACTCGGCACAGCGACTTTTTCGCGCTCAATACGGCCCAGTTTCTGAACGCCACGCTCAACAACAACGAGGTTGTTCGCAGTGTCGATGAATTTCTCGACAATCACCGCGCGGATTTTGGCGGCGGGAGCGGCGCATGACTGACGCCGGTACCGGGAGACCGTATTTCGCGCACGAAACGGCCGTGATCGACGACGGCGCGATCATCGGTGAAGGTACCAGGATCTGGCACTTCACACATATCATGCCCGATTCGCGCATCGGGGCGAACTGCAATTTCGGCCAGAACATCGTCGTCTCACCCGGGTGCACGATCGGCAACAACGTCAAGGTGCAGAACAACGTCAGCATCTACACGGGCGTCATCCTCGAAGACGATGTGTTCTGCGGTCCCTCGATGGTGTTCACGAACGTCGTGAACCCGCGCAGTCATATCGAGCGCAAGGACGAGTACCGCAGCACCCGCGTCGGTCGCGGCGCGTCAATCGGTGCCAACGCGACGATCGTCTGCGGTAACGATCTCGGCCGTTATTGTTTCATCGGCGCCGGCGCCGTCGTAACGCGGACCGTGCCGGATTACGGGCTCGTACTCGGCAATCCGGGCCGCCTGGTCGGGTTCGTCTGTTACTGCGGTGACAGGCTTGCGCTCGAGCCGGGTGCCGGGGACGGCACCGAGACGGAATGCGACAGTTGCAACAGGCGTTACCGGATGAGTGACGCACGGGTCGAGCCGCTCGACAGCGAGGAATGAAATGTTAGTAGCCAAAGCCGAAGCATCGATCAGCGTGCCGCTTTTGGACCTGAAGGCGCAGTATGCCGGGCTCAGGGACGAAATCGAGGATGCGATCAGGGAGGTCTGCGAGTCGCAGTATTTCGTCATGGGTCCGAAGGTGATCGAGCTCGAGGAGCAAATCGCCGCTTATTCGCAGGCGCAATTCGGCATCGGCGTATCGTCGGGAACGGATGCGCTGCTCGTCGCCCTCATGGCGCTCGATATTGGCGCCGGCGACGAAGTCATCACGACGTGCTACAGCTTCTTCGCGACCGGCGGCATGATCTCGAGGCTGGGCGCAAGACCCGTGTTCATCGACATCGAGGCCGACACTTATAATATAGACGCGGCACAGGTACGCCGGTTTCTCGAGACCGGGACCGAGGTACGCAACGGGCAGGTCGTCAACAGGAAGACGGGCGGCATCGTGCGTGTGCTGATGCCGGTGCACCTCTACGGGCAGACCGCAAATCTCGCCGAGCTGCAGGCCATCGCCGACGAATTCGGGCTGCGCGTGGTCGAGGACGCCGCCCAGGCGATCGGCGCGGAATCGCCCGGCGGACACCGCGCCGGGTCCCTGAGCGACATCGGCTGTTTTTCGTTCTTTCCGAGCAAGAACCTCGGTGCGTTCGGCGACGGCGGCATGTGCGTCTGCAACGATGCCGAACTCGCCGACCGCCTCCGGATACTGCGGCTGCACGGCGCGAAGCCGAAGTATTACCATTCGTACGTGGGCGGAAATTTCCGCCTCGATGCACTGCAGGCGGCGGTGCTGCTGGTGAAATTGAATTACCTCGACGACTGGACCGCGGGACGGCAACGGAATGCGGCGCGCTACGACGAGCTGTTCGACGGCGCCGATGAGCATGTTCGTATTCCGAAAGTGCAGCCGGGGCACCGGCACATCTTCAATCAGTACGTCATCGAGGTCGATCGCCGCGACGAACTGCAGGCATTCCTCAAGGAACGCGATATCGGCAGCGAGGTTTACTATCCCGTGCCGCTGCATATGCAGAAGTGTTTCGCGGACCTCGGTTACGAGCAGGGCGATTGCCCCGTCGCCGAGCATGCGGCGACGCACACTCTGGCGCTGCCGGTCTATCCCGAGCTCGAAGACCGCCAGCTCGCCTACGTGGCGAGTTCGGTGCGCGAGTTCGTCGGGGCCTGACCGATCAGCCGATGAAAACCGCTGTCTCCATCGTCGGCGCGCGCCCGCAGTTCATCAAGCTCGCGCCGGTCAGCCGCGCCTTCGAGGTGCATGCCGACTCGATGCGTCATCGCATCGTGCATACGGGGCAGCACTACGACGAGGCCATGTCCGCCGTCTTTTTCGATGAACTCGAGATCCCGAAACCCGACGTCGATCTCGACGTCGGCTCGGGCCCGCACGGCCGCCAGACCGCGGCGATGCTGGCCGCGCTCGAGTCGGAGTTCGAAACGTCGCCCCCGGACGTCGTCCTCGTCTACGGCGACACCAATTCCACGCTGGCTGGCGCCCTTGCAGCCGTCAAGATGCAGATACCCGTATGCCATATCGAGGCCGGGCTGCGGAGCTTCAACCGCTCGATGCCGGAGGAAATCAACCGCCTCGTCGCGGACCACTGCGCGGACCGTCTGTACGCGCCCACGCCCGTGGCGATGGCGCACCTGGAACGTGAGGGCCTGGCCGATCGATCCGTGCGCAGCGGCGACGTGATGCTCGACGCGTTCCGCTTCAATCTGCGGCTGGCCGACGAGAAGAGCGGCGTCATGGATCGATACGGGCTCAGTGAGGGCGGGTACGGCATCGTGACGATCCACCGGCCCGTCAATACGACCGCGGAGGCCCTCGGACGCATTCTCGGCGCGCTCGAAAAAATTGCGGACGAGCACATCCCGCTGCTTTTTCCGATGCACCCGCGGACCCGCGCGATGCTCGACCGGGGCTCGCGGGACCCGGGCTCGGCGCTGGAGATCGTCGATCCGCTGAGCTACCTCGACATGCTGCGTGCGTTGCGATCGGCGCGTATCGTCCTGACCGATTCCGGCGGCTTGCAGAAGGAAGCGGCGATTTCGGGAACGCCCTGCGTTACGCTGCGAGACGAGACGGAGTGGACCGAGACCGTGGACATGGGCGCCAACGTTCTCGTCGGGCAATCGGTCGAGCGCCTCGAGCGGGCCGTGCGCGATGTGCTTCTCGCTCCGCCCGCGAACTGGGACGATGCGATCCGCGAGCAATACGGCGCCGGAGCGGCGGCAGGAAACATCGTGGACGACGTGGTCAACTGGAGCGGCGGGGCGCTCGGGGAAGAAACGAGGAGGCGGTCGAATGGCCGGTAACGAAAGCGTGTCCGTCGGCGTCGTCGGCGCCGGCGGCTGGGGTAAAAACCTGATCCGCAACTATTTCCAGATCGACTCCGCCGACTATCGCTGGGTCTGCGATCTGGACGAAGGCAAGCGGCGCGCCGTGCAGAACCAGTTCCCGGCGCGCTTTGAGACGGCCGACGTCGACGATTTGCTGAATGATCCGGAACTCGACGCGGTTGTGATCGCGACTACGGCGCCTGCGCATTTTTCGCTCGGCATGCGCGCGCTCGAAGCGGGCAAGGACGTCTACATCGAGAAGCCGTTCACGCTGTCCGTCGAAGATGCGCGCGCGCTGATCGAGGCGGCCGAGAGCCGGAAGCGCGTACTCATGGTCGGCCACCTGCTCGAGTACCATCCCGTCGTCGTGCGGCTCAAGGAGATGATCGAGGAAGGCTTTCTCGGTCAAATCCGCTACATTTACAGCCAGCGACTCAACCTAGGCACGATACGTGGCGACGAGAACGCGATGTGGAATTTCGCGCCGCACGACATTTCGGTCATCCTGCACCTGCTCGGCATGGAGCCGACCGACGTGTCGGCGCGCGGGCAGTGCTACCTGCAGCCCGACGTCGAGGACGTCGTCTTCATGTCGATGAATTTCGGCGGCCAGGTCATGGGGCATGTCCACGTGAGCTGGCTCGACCCGCACAAGGTGCGCAAGCTCACGATCGTCGGCAGCAAGCGCATGGCGGTGTTCGACGACCTCGAGGCGAACGAGAAGCTCAGGATCTACGACAAGGGCGTCGAGATCAATTCCGATTACGACACGTT
>JBFISV010000023.1:0-16949 GCA_041608415.1 Woeseiaceae bacterium | reverse complement strand
GCCTGTTCGAGATGATCGATGAGGCGCTGCACCTGCGGCAGGCTGCGGCGGCAGGCCGTAATACCGAAATCGACGTTGTCGGCACAGGTTACGAGCGTGATGTTGAGAGCGAAGCCGTCGAAGATGATCGAAGCGGGATAGATGCCTTCGAGCCGCGCGCCGTTCCAGTAAAGCTGCTCGTGCGGACCGGGAACATTGGATATGACTGTGCTGTAAGGCGGAAACCGGCTGATGAGTCCGAGCGGGCCGAGCAGCAGGCTCGGGACCTGGATCAGCTGCATGATGAGCTGAGCCTCGGCGACGGACAGGTCTTCGAACATTTTCTTGCCCGCGATCATCGACGCTTGTATTGCCTTGAAGCGGCTCGCAGGGTCGCGCAAGTGGGTCGCGAGGTCGGCGCTGATGGCACCGACGGCATTGGACGACTCGAGGTCCCCGGGGCGGCGCAGGGAGATCGGCACCATGGCCTTGAGGGATTCTTTCGGCAGGGCGCGCTGGTCTTTGAGATAACTCCGCAACGCGCCGGAACACATCGCGAGTACCGCATCATTGAACGTGCCGTCGAGGGCCTTGCCGACCGCGCGGATACGCGCAAAGGGCCACGACTGCGCGACGAAACGGCGGGCGCCGTCGACTTTGGTATTGATGGGTGAGCGCGGTACCTGCCGGTACGGCAGCGTGAGGGGACTTTTCGCGTTGGTCCAGGCGCCGGCAATCTGCCGCAGCGCACCCAGCACATTGGCGCCGCTGTCGAACGCCGACTTGAGCGCGTCGGCGACGTTCCGTAGCTCGCTGTCCGTTGGCGGCTCCGGCAATCCCGCCAGCCGCCGGTCGAGATGCGCCCGGTAACGCTGCGCTGCCTGCATGGACAACGGCGAGTAATCGACACGCTTGCGCGGGTCGGTCGAATACATGCTTTGCGTCAGGTGGATCGAGCGCACGCCGTCGATGGCGGCATGGTGGAACTTGAGGAACGCGGCGAACTGCCGCTTCTGCAGTCCCTCGATGAGCTGGATCTCCCAGAGCGGCCGGTTGCGGTCGAGGAGCTGGCTGTGCAGGCGCGACACGAGCGCGAACAGCTCCCGGTAGCGGCCGGGCCTCG
Source organism: Woeseiaceae bacterium (assembly GCA_041608415.1). Lineage (GTDB taxonomy): Bacteria > Pseudomonadota > Gammaproteobacteria > Steroidobacterales > Woeseiaceae > UBA1847. The sequence goes on along the minus strand of JBFISV010000023.1, from coordinate 15,847 downwards.
GCAGCGCCGAATGCCGGATGTGGTAGTCGATATCGAGTGCATCATCGGGCTCCCAGTATGCGGGCCCGAGCGCCCCGAGCGGGCCGAGCTTGAGCCGGTCGCCGAACGGCGGCTGAAATTCATCGGTTGAACGCAGCCCGTCCGCGAGCGCATGCAGAAAAGTGTGCTCGTTCGCGTTCTTCGGCAAGGTAAACAGGTGCAGACCCGCGACGTGCATGGGCGTCTCGCGCTTTTCGGCGAGCAGGAATGCGGAGTCGATCAGGCTCAGGCGTTTCATGGCGCCCCCGATTTGCCGTGAAACCAACGGGAACGGGAAAGTCTATCGCATCGGCCGGTACCGCGCTCGCGGCGGTTTGCGCTTTTGCTTCGGCGTGCCATGATCGCAGGCGCGCAAACGCGTGAAAAGTCCGCGCGATCGCCCCGTTAACTAAGGAAGCCGTCAAAGGTGCTCAGATATGTCCCGTTCGCAATCCTGGTCGTTCTTGCAATGCACGCGCCGGTTGTTTCGCTTGTGAGCGCGGCGCTGGACTGCAGACCCGTAATGGTGTTCGACACGCCCGCTGCCGTCGAGGCATGGCGCGCCGTCAACGACAATGTCATGGGCGGACGCTCGAGCGGCGGGCCGCGTTACGGTGATGGCAAACTGATCTTCAGCGGCAGCATCAACACCGATGGCGGCGGCTTTTCCTCGATCCGCGCGCCGCTCGAGCCCGGCAGCCTGGCCGGAATGAATGCCGTCAAGCTGCGCGTGCGGCCGGACGCCCGCGCCTACCGGCTGACGCTGCGCTCGAACGTTCGCTACCGCGGCAGGACCGTCGCGTACCGTGGCGAGATCGACGCGCCCGGCGCGGGAGAATGGGCCGAGGTCATCGTGCGGTTCGAGGACCTGGTGCCGACCGTATTCGGGCGCCGCGTGACGGCCCCCGCGTTCAATGCGGCGGACGCCGAGTCGATCGGCATCATCATCGGCGACGGCATGGACGGTCCCTTCGAACTCGCGATCGCGTCGGTTCACGCCTGCGTCGCGTAGCGTCGCCGATGCCGGCCGGCCAATGCTAAGGGGATGCGCGGTCTCGCAGATCGATCAAATAGCCGCGAAAGTTGCCGCTCGTGGCGAAGGCGCCGCCCGTACCGGAGTCGTCGGTCAGGCTGAAGCTCGGGCACAGCATCGTACCCGCTGCGAGCACGATTCCGGCACGCATGTCCCCGGTCAGTGTGTGATTGTTTGAGGTCATGTCCACCGGAAACTGGTAGGACGTGCGATAGCCGATCTCGCCCGTGTTGGTCGTCACGTTCGTTGGGCGCAGGATGAGTTGCAGGGCAGCGCCGGCCGGATAACTGGGACTTCTGGCCGCGGTAACGTTGAAGTCGGTGATCACGAGCAGGTGCTCCGGAGGTATCGCGAAATCCGCGACAGTCGCGTCGGGAAATATGCGCCTGAATTTGTAGGGTCCGCCGCCGATGGAGGGACAGACCCCACTGGGGTCGCCAAAGAAGTTGAGCAGAACGTGATCGCCGGGATCGCGCCAGATGTGGGTGCGTTTGTCCGGGTCGGCCGCGGCCGTGGTCTGGACGGTGCCGTCCGGGAACTGCAAGCCGTCCTCGCGAATCGTCATCGGGTCCGCTTGGGCCGTGAACAGCACTGCCGTTGCGATTCCCGCGAAACCCATTGTCAATGCGAGATATAGAAATCCTCGATGGCGCATGAAAGCTCCCCCCGATGTAGCCGTGGGTTTCCGGATCCGGCCTGGCTTGTATTTCTTCTTTGTTTTAAGCCTAGGAGAGCCGTTCGGCATGTTCAAGGCCGGTACCGGACATACATGCGGCGGTCGTGCGACGAAACGTCCGGAAACCGGCCGGCGGCAAGGACTCCGAGCTGTCGGAATCGGCGCCGGCCCGGCGGAGGAAAGTCTGGCTCATGCGCTTCGGTCGCCGTTTCTGCGCGCATTAAAACGATACGTGACGCCGTTACGGAGTATTCCGCTTCGCCTTATGACGGTGGACGTCGCAGGCGTCAGCGTGACGCCGGTCGATACCAGATCGGTGACGACCAGGCCATTTCCTGGATGATCTTGGGCACGTCGGAGGCCTCGCCGCAGACCTCGGGTCGCTGCGTCTCCGGGATGCGGAGGCAGTCGAGCAGGCTCCAGCGAGGGCTCGGGTTCTCCAGCGCGCGCAGGTAGTAATAAGCGGGTTGTTGCGGGTCGAACTCGGGGTCTTCGAAAACGGCGCAGAGTTTCGCGTGCCCCGCGCCGAATCGCCGGCCCGTCGCGAGGTCGACGCCGGCCCTGTTGTCGGGGGTTCCGGCCACCGTGAAAACCTTGTAGTGCGCCCGGTCGTCGGCATCGATCCATCCCTTGACGATCTGCAGCTGCTGTAACGGCGTTGCATCGGCGGCCGCGTCGGCCTCCGCGTAGGCGATCAGGTCCGGGCGTGCATCCATCGGTCGCGCGGTCATGTCCGTGCCCATCGGCACGCCGCCGGCGTACGCCCGCACGAGCATATCGGGCGCTGTGCAGCTCTCGGTGTCGTAATTCCAGCCCGCAAACAGGCGCGGTTCGATGCGCGGGCCGGACGTGCCGAATACCTCGCGCCGCTCGAGAGCATCGAAGATCGCGTCACGCGAGTTTTCCACGGCCCAGACCCCGGCCAGGCCGCCCGGATTGCCGTCGATGCCGCTCGTCAGGAGGCCGGGCTGCAGGCGTTCGGCGGGCGTGGCTTCGCCCGAGACATGCCCGCCCCAGTTTGTCTCCGAGGCGCCCCCCGGTGTCGAGGTATGCGTGTCGGTGCTGCCGATCACTCCGAGTTTGGCGCTGTTTACGCCGAGCCGTTGTTCGTCCCTGAGGCCTTTGAGCAGGTTCGAGCGCATGAAGGCCGTTTCCGACACGCAGCCGCCCCCGACCATGCCGCCGTGGCCGGTGTCGTCGCCGCACTCGTCGGTCAGCACCTGGCTCTCGCTCATAGCGAGCTGACTGTTCTCGACGCGCAGGCTGACGACGCGGTTGACCTCGCCCATCCGGCGCACCTGTTCGAATTCGCACTGCTCGTCGGGCGCACCGAAAATGCTCGACAGGCCGTTGATGCATTCCGAGTTGCCCTTGTGCTGAAAAATTTCCATCACGGGCTCGTGCTGCAAGCGAGCCATCGCGTGGTCACGTTGCTCGTCGACACCGGCATGATGGTGATCGTGGTCGGGCCGCGCGGTTTCGTGATCATGGTTTTCCGCCGCATGGTCGTCGCTGTGCCTGCCGCCCTGCAGCAGCGAGAACATCCGGCCGTTGGCGAGGTTGCTGTTGTGCGGAATCGTGAGGTAGTCGCAATTGTTGCGTTCGTTGCACTGCGGATCGAGCGCGGCCCAGAGTTTCCGGTCGGTCGGCGCCTCGATGTAGGACACCGGCAGCTCCGGGACGTTGCCGTTTCTGAAGATTACGTTACGGTGGATGTTCGACAAGCCGGGGGTGCCCGTGTACTCGTAGCCGATCAGGCTCGTAAACCTGCAGTCCGCGCTGCGGTCATAGGCGCTCTCGGCCGCGGCGATCATTTCGCGCCACGGCCCCTTTGCGAATTCGCGGCACAGTGAGCCGTCCGAAGCACAGAGCTCTTCGAAACGCGTCGGATTCTCCATGTCGATGATGGTGCCGAGCATCATCATGCCCTGGCGCTCGGTTTCCCGGTAGGAAGCACAGAAAGGCGACTCGTAGCGCGGCGAGCCCGGCGTGCGGCACAGCGCGCGTTCGCCGAGGAACTCGCCGTGGTCGGTGACCGAGACGAAGTCGAGCGGCCGCGACAGCTGCGTCGTCCCGAGCGGCGTGCCGTACTCGTCGACCGGGAAAAACGGAATCGCCTCACCCCTCGCATACCGGTGCGCATCGTCTGGGTAAGTTTCGAGACTGTTGGCGGCGGCATCGAACGAATACGCCGTGTGCACGTGCAGATCGCCGAAAAGTGCACGACGCTGCGGGCGGTAGTCGTTGCACGGTGCGCGCTCCTCGGTGTAAGTCACGAGGCGATTCGCGGGCGGCGGCGGTGCCGCAGCTCCGGCGCCCTGGTCGAAACCCGTGTCGACGGCACAGCCCATGACGGCCGTGCCACTGCTGATAAGCAACGCGACGATTCCTGATTTATCCATTGCAAAGGTCCTCCAAAAACGGGGACGTTTTTTTTGAATCAGATACGGGGACATTCTTTATATTGGAGTTTGCCGGAGCGTATTCAGGAATGTCCCCATTTTCGCGCTTCAGGCGTTATTGAGACTGGCTGGCGTGGTCGGCGATCAGTTCGATGAACCGTGGCCACAATTCGACAGGGAAGTTATGGCCCATGCCGTCGATGATCTCGAGCCGCGCCCCCGGGATGTGCTGCGCCGTGTCAATGCCGCCTGCCAACGGCACGAGCGGATCTTGCCGCCCGTGAATCACGAGTGTCGGCGCTTTGATCGTTTGCAGCCGGCGGCGGCGATCGCCGTCGTGGATGATCGCGGCTACGTGACGCGGGAAGCCGGCCGGGTAATAACAGCGGTCGTAACTCATCGACGCCATCTCCCGGCGGGTTTCCTCGTCGACGGGATAGGCCGGGCTGCCGATCAGTTCGATCGTCCGCATGGTGTAGGCGATGACGGCCTCACGATCGTTCGCTTTGGGGCGCGCGCGCAGGATATGCCGCGAGACCAGGGGATCGGCGCCCGGCAGCGAACGATGGCCGCTCGTCGACATGATCGAAGTCAGCGAGCGGACCCGCTCGGCGTGACTGGCGGCGAGATTATGCGCAATCATGCCGCCCATGGATGCGCCGACGATGTGCGCCGTGCTCACGTCGAGCGCGTCGAGCAGCCCTGCCGCGTCGTCGGCCATGTCCGCGAGCATGTACGGCACGCGTATCGGCAGCCGCAACGCGCTGCGAATCAAGAGCGACGCGATACCCGGCGCTTTCACGCCGTCGAACTTGGTCGAGAATCCCGTATCGCGGTTGTCATAGCGGACCACGTGGAAGCCGCGCGACGCGAGGTCACGGCAAAAAGCTTCCGGCCACGCGATCATCTGCATGCCGAGGCCCATGATCAGCAGAATCGTGGGGTCCGATGACGCCCCGAACGTCTCGTATTCGATACTGATGTCGTTCGCGGCGGCCTGTGGCACGGGTTCTCCGGTCGTTGCGGCGAATTTCGCAGCATACCGAATTTCGGCCGTCGCGCGAATCGTTCCATTCACCGCGCCCACAGCTATCGGAACTCACGACTCACGGATTGACTTACGGATTCGATAGTCGTCCGAGGCGCCAGCCGTGTTTCACGCCGCCTGCTTTTCCGGGTTTCAGTACCGGTGGCCGCAATGCACCAATGCGGAGTTGCCTATGCGATCAAACAGGCGATCAAACAGGCGATCATCGGGAAATTCGTCTGCACGATTGTCGGTTGGCAAGATCGTCGGCGATCAGCCGTTCGAAATCGTCACCTGCATCACGAGCAGCAAGCTCGCGGTGACGGCGGCGCTCAGGACCACGCAGGCGCACCATCGGGCGATCGCCGGCCCGGCCGCGGTCATCGCGGAGACCGGCATCGCCGGCAACAACAGGGCGTGTTCGACCGACCCGATCAGACGCGCCATCTGCGGGTGCCGGTGAGACCAGCATTTCAGTTGCGGCTGACACATATACTGCTCTTTTATTGATTCGACGGCGCCGATTCTTTCTCTTGCGAGAGAGACCGCCGACTCGGGCGTCGCGCCGCGCTCGATCAATTCCGCTGCGATGTCCTCGACATGCTCACTGATTTCGATAATTGCCCGCACGACGTGACGGGGTGCCACCCCGGCACTCAGCAGATCGCGACCCAGTTCGTCGAAGTCCGGGTCGTCGAAGTCCGGGTCGTCGAAGTCCGGGGCGTCGTGGCGCGGGCTAGGCATGGCTCGGTGCATCCAGCGACGCGTTGACGCCCGCCTGGATCCTGTTCCAGTCCTGCTGCAGGCGCTCGAGGCGGCGCTTGCCCTTTGCGGTCAAAGAATAGTAGACGCGCGCACGTCCATTGACGGTTTTGCGTTTCGCTCTCAGCGCGCCGTTTCGTTCCAGGCCGTGCAGCGCGGGATAGACGACGCCCTCACCGAGCGATATCGCCTCACTGGTCACAAGGCGTATCGCTTTCACGAGTTCGTAGCCGTACATCTCGCGGCGCGCCAGCAACCGCAGCAGCAAGAGTTCCGGTACGCCACTCATGAAGGGTGGATTCGATCGAGCCACGAGACCTCACTATTTGCCGCACGAAACCAAGACTATACCTTGAAGCACGAGGTATGTCCATATATACCTCTCGGTTCGAGGTATGTATAGTATACCTCGTAGTTCGAGGTACCAGGTCCGGCGGATCTCGTCGCCGGTAAAGAGGTAACGGAAATGATTGCACGCACCTTCTCATCGATGACGGCCGGCTTGCTCGTGACTACCGGGCTGCTTTTTCTCATGCAAATCCTGATCGCAACGGGCGAAGACATCATCACGGAACCGCGAATCCGGTACGTCGTCGACTGGGTCCGCGTGCCGGAACCGGAGCAGACCGCGATCATCGAGCCCGCGCCCGTCAAACCGGACAGGCCGCCGACGCCGCCGAAAACCCGCGCCACGGAGACAAGCGAGAACGACGGTTTCGGCGGCGGAGTGCTCGTGGAGCCGCCCGTTCCGACACGCAGCCGACCCGAGATTTCAGACATTCCCTTCGGCGACGGTCCGCTGATCAACGTCATCAAGGTCCAGCCGCAGTATCCTCCCGCCGCCGAGCGGCGGGGCCTGTCCGGAGTCGTGATCGTCAGGTTCGACGTGACGGAAATCGGCACCGTCGAAAATGCGGTCGTGGTGGAATCGTCCAACAGTGTCTTCAACAAGGCCGCCATCGACGCCGCGTCGCGCTTCAAGTTCAAACCGCGCGTGGTCGACGGCAAAACATATGGCGCGAAAGGCCTGCGGCAGCAGTTCAGATTCGACATGAACGACTAGCCGCCGGCAGAACCAAAGGCATGCGCCGAACGCCGGTCATGCCGCCAATCACGGGGCTGTCGACTCAGACAGGCTCGAACAAGGGGAGAGCGGAGCCATGCGACAAACCTATTCGCCGGGCAGCGGCAGCGAGCGTGACGACGAGATCAACCTGACGCCCATGCTGGACGTCGTTTTCATCATGCTGATTTTTTTCGTCGTCACGGCCTCCTTCGTCAAAGAAGCGGGTATCGACGTCAGCAAGCCGGAAGCGCAGGCACCCGACGTGCTCGAATCCGAAAACATATTGATCGCGATTACGTCAGATAACGAGATCCGGATTGAACGGCGCCTCATCGACCCACGCGCGGTGCGCGCCAACATCGAGCGCCTGCACGCGGCAACGCCGCAGGGCGCAGTCGTCATACTGGCCCACAAAGCGTCGAGCAACAACACATTGGTCCAGGTTATGGACGCCGCGCGGCAAGCCGGCATTCGCGATATATCGCTCGCCGCGGATCGGGCCGAGTAGCGCGTCCGCTTCGCAACATGCCGTCACGAGCGGGCCGGCGAGGAGGCTCAGCCGAGCATCCCGAGCACCAGGAAGCCGATGGCCGAGATGCCGGCCGCGAGCAACGCATACGGCAGCTGCGTGCGCACGTGGTCGATGTGGTCCGTGGCCGACGCCATCGAAGCGAGCACCGTCGTGTCGCTGATGGGCGAGGCATGATCGCCGAAGATCGCGCCCGATATCGCCGCGCCGAGCATGAGCGGTATCGACAGTTCGAGCGTCGACGCGATCGGGACCGCTATCGGGATCATGATGGCGAACGTGCCCCAGCTGGAGCCGACCGAAAAAGCGATGAAGGCCGAGACCAGGAAAACCAGCGGTGCGAGCAGCACGGGTGCGATGTTACCGCTGACGAGGTTCGCGACGTAGACGCCGGTACCCAGCGACTTGGCGACATCGCCGAGGGCGAGCGCGAGCAACAGGATGATCGCTATCGGCAGCAGATCGCCCGCGCCCTTGAAAAACACCTGCATGAGTTCTGCGACCGAACTGCGGCCCCGGGCCAGCGTCATCGCCCAGGCAACGACGATTGCCGTGCAAACAGACCACAGTACCGAGACCGAGCCCGAACCCCGGATGAAGTCGCCGTCGCCGGTGATGTACAGCGAGACCGGCATCATGATCACCATCGCGAGGATCGGCGCGGCCATGAGCCAGGCCGAGGGAACGTCTTTTTCCTCGGGGTCTTCGCGTTCGGCGGACACGTCGACGAGCGGCGTGGCGCCCGGCCAGAGGAACTCCCCGCCCTGCGTCCGCGCCTCGGCTTTTCTCATCGGTCCGATATTGATGTTTCTCCAGATGACGACGCCCGCGAGCAAGATGGCCGTGATGGCGTACAGGTTCAGCGGCACGGCGGCAATGAAGGTTTGCAGCGGATTGTCGACGCCCGTCGAGGCAATCAGGCTGACGAGGAACGCACCCCAGGCATTGAACGGCACCATGACGCAAACGGGCGCCGAGGTCGCGTCGATCAGGTACGCGAGTTTCTCGCGCGATACCCGGTAACGGTCGAACAACGGCCGGCTGACCGAACCTGCGACGAGCAGCGTGATGCTCGATTCGACGAAGATGACGAGCCCGGTCGCCCAGGCCAGCAGCTGCGCGCGCAATCCGTTGTGGACCCAATGCCGCGTCTCGAGGTAGTGCACGAAGCCGCGGACGCCGCCCGAGCGTTCGATCGTCGCGATCAACGGGCCGATCAGCAAGGTAAACACGAGTACGCGGGCGTCGCCCGGGTCCGTGAAGACATGGATGATGCTGTCGAGGCTCCGTGCGACGCCGGCCAGCGGGTTGAACTGGCTCAGCAGCGTATGGCCCATCCAGATACCGGCGAACAGCGACAAAATGACCTGTTTGCTCCAGATCGCGAGCACGATGGCGAGCACGGGCGGCAGGACCGAGTACCAGGCTGGATCGTTCATCGGCTGGCGGGGCGCCGATCGTAATTTTCGACGAAGTTTTTCGGGCGCACGGGCCATTAAAACACAGAACCGCGCAGGCGGGCCGCGGCCGGCGGTCGCCCGCCCGGTTGCCGGGCCACGCGGCTTGGAGTAACGTGATCGGCTGGCAACTGAAGACTTCGATGGCCGCATCCCGGCCTGGAAAGTCAACGCCGGTATCGGGACGTTTCACTATGATTACATTGAATATTAACGGCGAGGATCTGCAGCTGGACGTCGATCCGACGACGCCGCTGCTCTGGGTCATCCGCGAACAGGCCGGCCTGACTGGCACGAAATACGGCTGCGGCATCGCCCAATGCGGCGCGTGCACCGTGCATCTCAACGGCGCGCCGATCCGCTCGTGCGTCACGCCCGTGCAGGCCGCAGCCGGCCAGAAGCTCACGACCATCGAAGGTGTGGGCTCGGGTGAAACGGGACTGCACCCCGTACAGCAGGCCTGGATAGACGAGCAGGTCCCGCAGTGTGGCTACTGTCAGTCGGGCCAGGTCATGGCGGCGATCGCGCTGCTCGAATCGAACCCGTCGCCGACGGACGAGGCGATCGATCGGGCCATGAGCGGCATCATCTGCCGTTGCGGTACGTACTCCCGGGTTCGGCGCGGCATCAAGCGCGCCGCGCAGTCGCTCGAATCGGCAGGCGATGCCCCGGAGGTGAACAATGGGTAAGTGGTCGAGGCGCGCATTCATTACGGCCGGCGTGCTGGCCGGCGGTGTCGTCGTTTTCGGCGTCGCCATCCGTCCCGGTAACCGCGCGGGCAAAGTCGCCGGGCTGGTCGCGAGTGACGATGAGACGGTTTTCAACGTCTGGCTCAAGCTATCGCCGGACAACACGGTAACGGCCATCATTCCGCATGCGGAAATGGGCCAGGGCGTTCACACCACGCTCGCGATGATGCTCGCCGAGGAACTCGACGCCGACTGGGACCTCGTTCGCATGATGGAAGCTCCGGCACACGAGGAATACGCCAACTACGCACTCGCAAAAGGCTATGCGCTCGGCGAAGCAGACTTTCCGGCGTTCCTCATCGACACCGTCGACGGCTTTTTCCTGATGGCCACCAAGCGCATGAACCTGCAGATCACGGGCGGCAGCACGTCCGTGGCTACGACCGGACAGCTCGGCATGCGCGTGGCCGGTGCGGCCACCAGGGCCGTGCTGCTGCAGGCCGCCGCGGAAAGCTGGGACGTGCCGGTCGCGGAATTGACGGCACGAAATAGTCGCATCGAGCATGCGGGCTCGGGCCGGTCCGCGGCGTATGCGGATTTCGCCGTCAGGGCGGCAGAACTCGAGCAGCCGGCCAAGCCGCGGCTCAAGTCGCCGGACGAATTCACGATCATCGGCACGGACGTCAAGCGCCTGGACGTGCCGGCGAAAGTGGACGGCACTGCGACGTTCGGCATCGACGCGGTGCTGCCGGGCATGAAGTACGCTGCGGTCAAGGCCTCGCCGGTGTTCGGCAACACGGTGAAGTCCATCGATGAGTCGTCGATTTCGGGCATGCCCGGCGTGCAAAAAGTAGTGAACCTCGGCGATGCCGTTGCGGTGGTCGCCGATGGCTACTGGCAGGCGCAAAAAGCGCTGCGTGCGCTGAACATCGAATTCACGCAGAACGGCAATGAGCTGGTCGAGCAAAGCGACATCTACAAGCAGTTCGCCAGCGACATGGACGCGGCACTCGCGAGCGGCGATGAAATCGTCGATTTCGAAAAAGGCGATGCCGACGCCGCGCTTGCGGCTGCGAATGCGACGGTCGAGGCCGAGTACCGCGTGCCCTATCTGTCGCACGCGACGATGGAGCCGATGAATTGCACGGCGTGGATGCACGACGGCAAATGCGAGCTCTGGACGGGCACGCAGAACCCACTCGGCTTCGCCGCCGACGTTGCCGAGGCCATGGAAATGGAACCGGAAAACGTGAGGTTGCACAATCATTTCCTCGGCGGCGGCTTCGGTCGACGTGCGTTCTCCGACTACGCGGTGCAGGCCGCGAGGATTGCGGCCGAGGTTACCTACCCGGTGAAACTGATCTGGTCGCGCGAAGAGGACATGCGCCACGACCATTACAGGCAGGCTTCCCTGAGCCGCTTCAAAGCGGCGCTCGACGAAGCGGGCAGGCCGACCGCCTGGATCAATCAATACGTCGAAAAGCACGACCCCGAAGACGCGCCGCATATCCCGTACGGCATCGATAACCAGTTCATCCATTACGCCGAATCGAAAACGCACGTGCCATGGGGATTCTGGCGCAGCGTGGATCATTCGCTGCACGCGTTCTTCACCGAGTCGTTCATCGATGAAGTCGCGTACGCGGCCGGGCAGGATCCGTATCAATACCGTCACGACCTGCTCGAAAATGCGCCGCGCTTCCGGAAGGTCCTGGACCTTGCGGCAGAAAAGGCCGACTGGGGTACGCTGTTGCCGTCCGGTTACGGCCGCGGTATCGCGATTCACCGCTCGTTCGGCACGATCGTCGCGCAGGTCGTCGAGGTGGAGATCGTCGACGGCAAGGCCATTCCGCGCCGCGCCGTGTGCGCCGTGGATGCGGGCTTTGCCATGCACCCGGACGGCATGAAGGCGCAGATGGAAAGCGGCATTATTTACGGACTCACCGCGGCGCTCTACAGCGATATCTCGATCCGGCGCGGCGCGGTTGCGCAAAGCAATTTCCACGACTACCCGATGTTGCGTATCGACGAGTCGCCCGCCATCGAGACTTACATCATCAACAGCGGCGAAAAAGTCGGTGGCGCGGGAGAGCCGGGTCTGCCGGCCATCGCGCCCGCGCTGGCCAACGCGATCTTCAACGCGACCGGCAAGCGCATTCGCGAACTGCCGGTCAGCCTGCACGACCTCACGGTCGACGATCCCGGCAAGAGAGACATAGCCTGATACGAATCCGAAACGGGAACCCGCTTATACGCATCGGGGCCGGTTGCCCATTCCGGCATCGTGACGAATCGAACGGCTTGCCGAGACAGCCACGGCGCGTGATCGTCCGGCGCACCTGAGTCGCGGCGGCGGTTCGAGCAGCGCAGAATCTCTCAGCGGTTGGCCTGCACCCAACGCACGATGTCCCCCGCCGACATGGCGCCCGCCTGGCGGGCGACCTCCCGGCCGTCTCTGAACAGCGCGATGGTCGGAATGCTCTGAATGCGGAATTCCTGGGCGATCGCCTGTTCGCTGTCGGTATTGAGTTTCGCGAGCCGGGCCGCCGGTTCGAGCTCTGCCGATGCCTGTTCGAACGCGGGCGCCATCATCTTGCAGGGCCCGCACCACGGCGCCCAGAAATCCACGACCACGGGAATGTCGTTGCGGCTGATGTGCTTCTGGAAATTGCCGCCATTGAGCTCGGCGGGCGGGGCGCCGAAAAGCGCCTCGCGGCACTTGCCGCACTTCGGCTTTTCCGCGGCCCGCTCGACCGGTATCCGGTTGACCGCATCGCACTGCGTGCAAACGATGTGGATTGCATCAGTCACGCTTATGTCTCTCGAGTCCGGGGAGTTCAACCGCGCGTATCTTAGCGCAAAGCCGGTTCGGATTGACGCCCCGCCACGCGGCAATTGCGGGGATTTCTGCTGGAACCTGCAGTCAGCGAGCGTCCATGTTCGACCGGACGCTGACGGATTCGATCGACGGCTTGGACAAACCCCGGCAGCGCCGTTAATGTCTGCACATTGATGCGGCCGGGGTACGGAAATGGCGGAACCGAATACACGAATTGACGCCATCGGAGACAGCTTATATCGCATCAGCACGGCGATGCCGCCCGAGGTCATACCCGGCGGTTTCAGCTTCAATCAATACCTATTGATCGACGATGCGCCGCTGCTGGTTCATACGGGGCTTCGCGGCATGTTCGATGCGGTCAGCGGAGCGATCGCTACCGTGCTGCCTGTCGAGGAATTGCGTTACGTCGCCTTCTGCCACGTGGAAGCCGACGAATGCGGTGCGCTCAATGAATTCCTCGATGTGGCGCCGAACGCGGCGCCCCTGTGCAGCTAGGTAGCCGCGATGACGAGCGTTACAGACCTTGCCAAGCGCCCGCCCAAGCCGCTCGCCGACGGGGAAACGCTGGTCCTCGGCAAATTCGTCGTGGAGTGGCTCAATGCGCCACACGTGCCGCATGGCTGGGACAACGGTTTTCTTTTCGAGAGGAATACGCGCACGCTGTTCTGCGGCGACTTATTCACCCAGGTCGGCGACGAACACGAGCCGCTGGCCGACGACACGATCCTCGATGCGAGTGAGCGCGCGCGCGCCGAAATGGACTATTACGCCCACGGCAAGAATACTCGACCCGTGCTCGAGCGACTGGCGGACCTGCAGCCGAACGTCCTTGCGTGCATGCACGGGAGCGCATTTCGAGGAGACGGCGGCGCTTTGCTCAAGGAACTGGCCAACAGGCTGGAGGCCTGACCTTGGTCCGTATGGTTCGGACCATTAATGACGCTGGTGTCGAACGAACCCGACGATAAATCCGGCCAGGCCCCACGTGCAGATTATCCACAAGACCGGAATAAACTGCTCGATGGCCGCTACCTCGAGCATCGCATACAAATGCAGATGTTCGGGTAGCGCTACGAGAAGCCCGAGCAGAATGCCGGCGAGCGCACCTCTGCTTCTCGCCCCTGGGCCGGTGACGAGCCTGTCGACCAGCACCGCCAGCAAAACCGCCGTCGCGGCAAACGCGAGCAAATGAAATAGCGGGATATTTTCCGACCGGGTATTCGTGAATTTCTCGGCCAGCCCGTCCGGGAAGACGAGCGGGAAAAGTAACGCATTGACGATGACGAGATAGACGAAGACGATGAATGACGTGATTGCCAACCACGGCAGGCTCAAAGAATCTCGCATCTGCAATGCTCCTCTCTCGCCGTCAAAAACCCCATATCAAAGCCTGAGGCACCGAAAAAAACGCATCCGGGCCAATTGACCCGATCATCGCGGTGCTTTTCGCGGTCCGTCCCGATCCTCGAGATCGAAGCGGCCGAGGCGCTCGCGCAATGCCTGGATTTCGTCCATCAGGTCCAGCACGAGTGCGACACCGGCGAGATTGACGTCGAGATCGCGCTGCAGGCGGGTGGCGGTCCGGGCGCGCTGCAGGCAGGTGCCCGAAAATCGCCAGCGTGAGCGCTCGCCCCCGGCCGGTTCGATGACGCCTTCTTCGACGAGTTCGATGACCCATTCCGTCGAGGTCGAGCAGGCTTCGCAAAGTTCGGCGAGCGTCAGTTCCGTACGCTCATCGAGCAACATTCCCTTCAAAACGTCCTGGTTCATGTCGGGTCATACCCCCAGTTTGCTGCGCGGGTTATAGCCGAATTCCTGTTCCATGCGGCGATACATCTGCTTCGCAGCGTCGGTGTCGGCTTTGGGCAGCGTGATGGTCAGGACCACGTAGAGATCGCCCGGCGGTTCGCCCGGAATGCCGCGCTTGCGCAAACGCAGCTTGCGCCCGGCGGTCGAGCCGGCCGGGATCTTGAGGTCGACCGGGCCCGCCGGCGTCGGCGCCTTGACGGTGGCACCCAACGCCGCTTCCCACGGCGTCACGGGCAGGTCGACGTACACGTCGCGACCTTCGACCCTGAACACGCCGTGCGGGTTGAATTCGACTTCGAGATACAGGTCGCCCGCCGGCCCGTCACCGAGCCCCGGCGAACCCTGGCCGGACAGGCGTATACGCTGTCCCTGCTTGACGCCCTTCGGAATCCTGACGTTCAGCGTCCGCTGCCGCGTCGTCACACGACCGCCGCTGTCGACTTCCGGCGCGCGCAGCGTGATGCCGCGGGTCGCGCCGCGGTACGCGTCTTCGAGGTCGATGAGCACCTTCGCGTGATGGTCCTCGCCGCGTGCCCGAAAGCCTGCCTGCCCGCGGCCTGCCGACTGGAAGTCGCGTCCGAACAGGGACTCGAAAAAATCGCTGAAGGCCGAGGTGTCGCCCGCATGGGCGCCGCCACCGCTGAACTCGAAGCCGGCATCCCAGTCGGGAGGCGGGCGGAAGTCCTGGCCGGCCTTCCAGTCTTTGCCGAGCTGGTCGTACGCCGCGCGTTTTTCCGGGTCCTTGAGCACCGCGTAGGCTTCGCCGAGCTCCTTGAATCGCGCTTCGGCATCGGCCTCCTTGCTGACGTCGGGATGGTATTTGCGCGCCAGCTTCCGGTAGGCGCGCTTGATCTCATCCACACTGGCGCCGCGATCGACGCCCATGATCGTGTAGTAATCCTGGTATTCCATACGCTGCTCCGGCCGGCGATTCCCGGCCCGGGAACCAGAATTTACACCAAGCCGGGCCGCAGTAAACAGGCTCGGCGGTTTCGCTACCCGTCAGCCTGTCAGTACGATGGCCGGAATAGAAATCGCCGCGAGCGAGGTCGCAACAGAGCGCACGCGAAAATAGTCTCGCGTAATCAATCCCGCGCGCAACAGCCGGGAATCGACGAAAAGCAGCGCCAGCAGCGCGACCAGCTGCGCCGACAGCGCCCACGCCGTTCCGGCCAGAACGAAGCCGAACCAGACGACGAGGAAAACGACGTTGCTCCAGATGAGCAGGTTGAACGGCGTCTCGCTCTGACGATAAAGAAACGTGGCCCAGTGCGTGCCGGCAAGGAAACAGACGATAGCAAGCCCGTAAGACGCGGCGAGCTCATCGACCGCGCCAAAGGGCCCGAGCGCCTCGATCCCGGCGAGCTGCAGGAGCGCGCCGGCAAGAAACGGTGAGGCGCCGGCGAATGCGAGCAGCGAATACAGTTTGCTATCGTTCACGGCCCGGAGCTTAATCCGGGGCTGAAGAACGGGTCCAATGCCGATACGTTTTGTTACAGCGCAGGCATGGTCACGACAGCCCCGGACGGGGCATCAT
>JBFISV010000022.1:0-17298 GCA_041608415.1 Woeseiaceae bacterium | reverse complement strand
CTTGGCCTGTGGCTATGTTGCGCTCCTTGCGAGTATCGACATACGCGCGGCGGAACGCGCCGCACCACAGGCCAAATGAACGCAACGTGTGCGATGAGAATTAATCAGAGTCTCCCTAGCGCCTGGATTTTGCGAGTGTGACTTTTCGAACAAGAACCGGAATGGGTGACATTCAGTCCTTCTACACGCTGAACAGCGAGCAGAGCAGCCTCGTCATCGACTGCAGGAACAATGCCGCCGCAATCCTGTACTGGGGACCGCGGCTGTCCGAATCCACGAACGCCGGCATGCTTGCCGCTCTCGCCACTCGCCAGCGGGCGCCGGCGCGCGCCGAGATCGAGGCGCCGGTCTCGCTGTCTCCCGAGCTCGGCGCGGGTTTTACCGGCAGTGCGGGCATTCGCGTACACCGCGACGGCAGGCAGTGGGGCGTTTATTCGCGCATCGAGGCGGTGACGCGGGAGCCCGACAATCGACTCAGGATCGCTTCCGTCTGTGACGCGACGAGGATCGGCATCGTCCACTGGCTCGGGCTCGATGAAGCCAGCAACGTGCTGACCGCAAGCACCGAGATCAGCAACGGCGGCGACTCGATGCTCGCCGTGGATTTCTGCGGCGCGCCGACCGTTCCCGTCGCGCCGCACTTCGACAGGATACTGGGCTTCGCGGGACGCTGGTCGGGAGAATTCCGATTGCAAAACGTCGAGCGCTTCACGGGTTGTTACCTGCGTGAAAACCGCGCCGGCAGAACCTCGCACGACACGTTTCCCGGCGTCGTGCTGCACACGCAGCACACGAGCGAGAGCGGCGGCGCCGCTTTCGCGCTGCATCTCGGGTGGAGCGGCAATCACAGTCTGCGCGTCGACGAGCTGTCGGACGGCCGGTCGTACGCGCAGCTCGGGGAATGGTTTTATCCCGGAGAGCTGTGCCTCGAACCCGGCGAGTCGTATCGTTCGCCGACGCTTTACGGTGCCCACAGCGACGAGGGCTTCAGCGGATTGTCGCAGCGCTTGCACCGATACGTGCGGCAAAATCTCACGGCCAGCCGCATGCGCGGCAGAACGAAACTCGTGCACTTCAATACCTGGGAAGCGGTGTATTTCGACCTGTCGCTCGAGACGCTGTGCCGGCTTGCCGATGCGGCGGCCGACGTCGGCGCCGAACGCTTCGTGCTGGACGACGGCTGGTTCAGGAATCGCCGCTCGGACGAGTCGGGACTCGGCGACTGGTACGTCGACGAGACCGTGTTTCCGGACGGGCTGCAGCCGCTCGTGGAGCACGTCAACGGCAGGAGCATGGATTTCGGTCTGTGGGTCGAACCCGAAATGGTCAACGCGGACAGCGACCTGTTCCGCTCGCACCCCGAGTGGGTGCTGGATGCCGCGCCGGCTCCGCTGCTCGCGGCGCGCCACCAGTTCGTCCTCGACCTGACACGGGCCGAGGTCCGGGATCATCTGTTCGAGTGCCTCGACGCCCTGCTTCGCGCATTCCCGATCCGGTACCTGAAGTGGGATATGAACCGCGACATCTCGCAGCCGGGAGGCCGCGATGGACGCCCCGTCACGCACTTGCAGACGCTCGCGTTTTACGAGTTGCTGCAGCGCGTGCGCGAGGCTCATCCCGAGGTCGAAATAGAAAGCTGTTCGTCGGGTGGCGGCCGCGCCGATTTCGGAGTACTCGCACATGTCGACAGGATCTGGACGTCCGACAACAATGACGCCCTGGACCGGCTGCGAATCCAGAAGGGGTTTTCGTTTTTCTTCCCCGCCGAGTTCATGGGTGCGCACGTCGGCCCGGCAACGTGCCACGTAAGCGGCCGCCATATCGGCATGGCCATGCGCGCCGGCGTTGCCATGTTCGGCGATATGGGTGTCGAGGCGGACCTGCTCGCGATGAGCCAGGCCGAAAAAGACGAGTTGACGGCGGCCGTGGCGCTGCACAAGAAGCACCGCGAATTGATATTCGACGGCGACCTGTTCCGGCTCGACAGCGAAGACCACGAAATCGGCTTCGGCATCGTGTCGCGGGACAGGCGGCAGGCCCTTTTCACCTACGCGTTGCTGGACACCCCGCCGCACAGTGCCCCGGGCCGCTACCGGTTCCGCGGGCTGCTACCCGATGAACTGTACGCCGTGACGATCGCCTGGCCGCAGGAAACGCGCAGTTACTCGACGTCGATTCTCGACGTCATTGCGGGCGCGCCGGTCAGCGGCGATGCGCTGATGGAGGCTGGCATGCAGCTGCCGATACTCCCGCCACAAAGCATTCTGATCCTGCACCTGCAGCGCGCGGACTGACCGGGATCATTGTTTTCGGCCGCGCTCATCCCTCCTGCGAGACGGTCGCCGGGCGCTGGCCGATGCGTAGTTTCGGCGACGTGCCGAAAACGAACCGGCTGATAGCGATCGCCGCGCCGACACAGGCAATAAGAGTGACGAACATCAGGTGGATGTAATGAATCGGGTTCCACACGAAGGAAAAGAACCCGTAAAGCAACACGCCGAACACGACGGCGGCAATGGCGGCCCGCGAATCCACGTTGTTGAACATCAGGCCCACGATGAAAGCGGACAATATCGGCATGCTGAGCAGGCCGTAGAGCTGCTGTATCAGGTTGATGATGCTCTCGGCCGTCGCGTAAAAAGGCACGAGCACGAGGCCGATCACGACGATGAGAATCGTAATGATCGCATTGAGCCGCGGCACGTCGGGCGTCTTGCCGATGTATTTCTCGTGAATATCGCAGACATACAGCGTCGTCGATGAATTCAGTACACTGTTGACGCTCGTCAGTACGGCCGCCGCGATAGCGGCGGCAAACGCCCCGGAAAGATAGTTCGGCAACACGTCACCGACGATGCGGCCATAAGCGGCGTCACCGATGTCTCCGTAGAGTTTGTACGACACGATGCCCGGCAGTACGATCATCGGCGGCACGATCAGCAAACGAATGGCCGCGGCAGCCAGCACCCCTTTCTGGCCCTCGCGGACCGTCGGCGAGGCCATGGCGCGCTGCGTGATCGTCTGGTTGGTGCTCCAGTAAAAGATCTGGATGAAGATCATGCCGGTAAGCAGGACGTGCCAGGGAATGGGCGAATCGTTGTCACCAATCAACGTCAGCCGTTCCCGTGGAATGCCGGAAAAGTCGAATTCGATCGCCTCGAGCGCAAGGTATACGACGAGCATGCCGAGGCTCAGCAGGAGAATGCCGCTGTACGCGTCGGATACGGCAACGGCACGCAGTCCGCCGAAGATCGCGTACGCAGAGCCGACGGCCGCGAAGCCGATGGCAATCACGATGATGGGCGCGTCGACGGCGAACATGCTTTTCATGAACAGCGAGCCCGTGTACAGCATCGACGGGATGAAGATGAATACGTTGCCGAGCAGGAACAGCGTGCCGATCAGCGCGCGGATGTGGTGATCGTCGTAGCGCTTCTCGAGCAATTCGGTCGTGGTCGTGCAGTTGTACCTGTAATAGACGGGCAGGAAAACCTTCGCGAGAATGACCAGCCCCGCAACGGCTGCGAGTTCCCACCAGGCGAGCAGCGCCATCTGGTTGCCGTTCATGCCGACGAGCTGGTCCGTGCTGAGGTTGGTCAGGGTGATCGAGCCCGCCACGAAAAACCACGACAGGCCGCCGCCGGCCAGGAATACCTCCTTGTTAGCGGCCTTGGTGGACGTATCGGTGGTTTTCGGCGCCGCGTGGCACTTGAGGAACGTCAGGATCGCGATGAGGCCGGTCAGGCCGAAAAATATGGCGTGCTGAATGGTCATTGGCGGGAAATGGCGCTCCTCGACTGCCCGCTGTCGAGCCATGCCGGCAGGGATGTTTTTACTTGTTCTTTTTACACGATACCAGCATTGTGCGGCCCGCGAGAAAAACGGCTCGCCTGCGCCGCGCGCGCGGGTGTGCTATAAAAATCGGGCAATCCGGCAGGGACGCATGATCGCAGACGACGTCGCGGGGCGACGTTCCTGACGATCATG
Organism: Woeseiaceae bacterium; assembly: GCA_041608415.1. Lineage (GTDB taxonomy): Bacteria > Pseudomonadota > Gammaproteobacteria > Steroidobacterales > Woeseiaceae > UBA1847. The sequence goes on along the minus strand of JBFISV010000022.1, from coordinate 13,311 downwards.
GAGGGAACGGCCGCCGGTCACCGATTTACAGGTCAGGGGAGGCCAATGTCCCTGCTGACCGTGTTACTCGGGCTCACTACACGGGATGAAAGAAGCTACATCGTGAATCGGAATAGCCCCGGGTCCCGGCGCATCGCTGCCGCAGACGCTCCCTCGTGCGAATGATCGAGGACTCGGGCACTCGTTGCGCGTCCGGGCTTGCAAACTTTTTCAAAGCGCGTTTCGGCCACGCCCCCGAGTGGCTCGTATCGGCGCCGGGCCGCGTCAATCTCATCGGCGATCACACCGACCATAACGGCGGCTTCGTGCTGCCGATGGCAATCGAAAAGCGGACGATGTTCGCGGCTGCCCGCGGAAACCGCAACGAGCCGCCGCGGCTCGGCGCCTACAGCATGAACCTCGACGCGAGCGACGAATTCGGCCTTGCCGAAGGCAAGCTCGAAAGAACGGGAGGCTGGACGGATTATCTCAAAGGCGTCTGCGCCGAGTTCCTGGAGCGGGGGCTTTCCTGCGGATCGCTCGAAATCGTGGTCGACTCGGAGGTACCGATGGGTTGCGGCCTGTCGAGCAGTGCCGCGCTTGCGGTTGCAACGGCGCGCCTGCTGCAGCAACTGCAGCCCGGCCTCGTCGGCGACGCGGAGTTGGCGGCGCTTTGCCAGGCGGCCGAGCACCGCTTCGCGGGCGTCCCGGTCGGGATCATGGACCCGTATTGCATTGCGAACGCGAAACAAGGCCACCTGGTCTACCTCGACTGTCGCACGCTCGATGCCGAACACGTCGTGTTCGACGATTCCCGGGTCGCCGTCCTGATCGTCGACAGCAAGGCAAGCCGCGACCTGCGCAGCGGGGCGTATGCCAGGCGCCGCGCCCAGTGTGTCGAAGCGTGCGAGGTCCTCGGCCTCGCCGAGTTGCGGGATGCCACGGAAGATTCGATCGAAGCCGCGAAGGACAGACTCGGAGAGCGGCTGTACCGGCGGGCGCGCCACGTTACCGGCGAGAATCGTCGCACGACCGCCGCCGTTACCGCGATCAAGGCCCGGGACTGGCCGCGGCTGGGAGAACTGATGTACGAGAGTCACGACTCGCTCGCGCAGGATTTCGAGACGAGCTGCATGGAGCTGGACACCCTGGTCGATCTGGCGAGCGGGATAGGCGCGGCAGGCGGCGTACTCGGCGCGCGCATGACGGGCGGCGGATTCGGCGGTTGCATGGTTGCGCTGATCGAGCGCAGCATGGCCGGCACGATTATCACGACGCTGTCGAAGCGCTACGCCGATGCGACCGGCAAACTTCTATCGGCCTTTATCTCCTCGCCTGCGGCCGGCGCGCGCGTTCTCGAACGACACGAATGGGAATCCCCGTGAGTCCGTTGCGCGGCTTCGACAAACCGCATCGGCGGAAGAACCTGTTGACCGGAGAATGGGTGCTGGTGTCGCCGCACCGGACACAGCGGCCCTGGCAGGGTCACGAGGATGTCACGGCGCCGCCGCCGCCACGATATGACGAAAACTGCTATCTGTGCCCCGGCAATGCCCGCGCCGGTGGCGTGGTCAATCCCGATTACGATGACGTCTTCGTGTTCGACAACGATTACCCGGCCCTGCTCACGCAGGCGGCGGACGCGCCCGCCAGCGGCGACATGTTTCCGATTCAGCCCGTACGCGGCCGCTGTCGCGTCATCTGCTACGGGCCGCGGCACGACCTCGCGCTACATCGAATGTCCCCGCGTGCAATGCAAGGCGTCATTGCCGCCTGGATGCACGAGAGCGAGACGCTGGCGTCGCAATACGAGTGGGTACAGATCTTCGAGAATCGCGGCTCGCTCATGGGGGCATCGAGTGCGCATCCGCACGGCCAGATCTGGGCGCTCGACGCCCTGCCGACAGAGCCCGCCAAGGAGGCGAGCCGGCAGTCCGCGCATTACGCCAATACGGGACACCGGCTGCTGCTCGATTATCTCGCCGCGGAGTCGGCGGCCGGCGAACGACTGATTCTCGAGAACGCCGACTGGGTCGCACTCGTGCCGTATTGGGCGGTCTGGCCATTCGAGTCGCTCGTCATACCGCGGCGCGCCGTGGCGCGGCTGCATGAGCTTTCGGCGGGTGAACAGGAATCGCTTGGCGACTGTCTCGCGGGACTGCTCGGTGGATACGACAGGCTCTTCGACGCGCCGATGTCGTACTCGATGGGCTGGCACGGCGCACCGTCGTCCGCGTCCGACGGCTGGCAGCTGCACGCGCACATCTATCCGCCGGCGCTGCGCTCGGCGGCGATTCCGAAATTCATGGTGGGCTTCGAGCTGCTGGCCGAGAAGCAGCGCGACATTACCGCCGAGGATGCCGCGGCCCGGCTGCGGTCCGCCGCGGCGGATGTAACCTAGCCCACATACCGGCGCAACAGGCGGGCTCGAGCCAGCAACGGGTGGGTCGGGCGGAAAAAACGGCGACGCGCAGGTCTTCGGCAAAGGTCAGGCCGGGATCCGCTCAATCGCCGCTGCCCCGGCACAGCGCCTGCTGAGCCGGCATCTCACTGCGCGAAACCTGTCCGCGCCTCTTCTGCCGCATTGCATCGGCGTACCACTCGTATTCATCGAGAAACTTCACGATGCGCCGCTCGTAGGATTCGTCCACGGCGTTGCCGTCGTCGTCGAAAGCCTGCTGCACTCGGGAAACCGGGAACGCGCTGGGAATGCTCGATGTGCCGAGTTCGGCGAGTATGGCGCGTAAATTGACCAGCGCGCGCACGCCACCGAATGGGCCCGCCGAGTACGTGACGATTGCGCTCGGCTTGTACAGATACTCGCTCTGGAAATGGTCGAGCAGGTTTTTCAACGCGGCCGGCACGCTGTGGTTGTATTCGGCGCTTACAACCACGAAGCCGTCGGCGGCCTCGAGCGATTCGCTGATCGACCGCATGTTCGCCGGCGCGCTTTCCACATCGAATTCCTTGTACATGCGGTCGAGCAGCGGAAGTTCGTAGCGCTGGGAGTCGATGAAGCTGACCGACTGGCCACGACCCTCGAGCTTGTTCGCTACGAAGCGCGCAACCTTGATCCCCTGGCGATTCGTCCTGGCGCTGCCGTAGATGACGGCCGTATTCAATGCCATGAGCTGCTCCCGTTCGCCTGCGATCCCGGCAATGCTCTCAGCAATCGCCGCGCACGGCAATCGCGCCGCTCAATCTTCGGCCGGCGCTGCACTGCATTTGGCGAACAGTACCGTTCGCGCGGTCTCGGTAATCAGGGCGACGGCGGGATGCCTGATGCGCCGTTGCGGCGATATCGCGTAAAACTTTTCCGTTTCAAGTCTCGCACTACGGGACCGTGCAGGCGGACACGGATACCCGGGTGGTCGTCGACTTCAATCTGCGCACGCGCGAGTAGCAGCAAGGGCGACGACGTGCGGTCCGACGAAGGGTGTCCTGCGTTGTGCGCGATGCAGGTCGCAGGCTGGATAGATCCGCGATTCCGTATCAGAATGACCTCGGGCGGCCCGGTGGCCGGAATCGTAAAGCGAGGCAGGCGAAATGGCAGCTCGCCGCACAACGGGCGCAACAGGCGTTTTGCTCATCCTGCTGGCCGCATGCGGACAAGACCGCAGCGCAAGGTGCCTGGACTTGCCGCGGCGAGACTTCGCGGGCGTCACCATCGCTTCCGCCAAAGCCGTGACGGATCGCGAAGACCTGCCGGGCTTCTGCCGCCTGGCCGGCACGATCGATCCCGGCATCGGGTTCGAGGCGCGTCTGCCGCTGGCCGGCTGGAACGGTAAGTACTACCAATCCGGTTGCGGCGGGTATTGCGGCGCCGTCCTCGCGGACAAGCCGGGTTTCTCGAACTCGATCAACGAAGCGCTGAAACGAGGATATGCCGCGATCACGACGGACAACGGCCACAAGGGCGGGGCGGGCGACGCGTCCTGGGCTCTGGGTGACCCGGAAGCCGTTGCGGTTTACGCGCACCGCGGGGTGCCCCTCACGCATGCGGCGGGTACGGCGTTGACACGGGTGTTCTACGGCCGCGAACCCGCGAGAAAATACTTCAGCGGCTGCTCGAACGGCGGCCGCATGGCGGCAATGACGGCGCAGCGATATCCGCGGCTGTTCGACGGCATACTCGGCGGCAGTGGCGTGCTGCACCTGTCTTACTCGGGCGGCGTCTTCGGTTCCTGGGTCGTGCAGGCGAATACCGATGCGGCGGGCCGGCGCATACTGGATTATGAAAATTTCGCGGCGAAAATCCCCGCGCTCGAGGACGCCGTCGTCCGCCAGTGCGATGCCGCCGACGGCATCGCGGACGGCATCATCGGCCTGCCGCGGCGCTGCACCGTCGATGTCGCGGCGCTTGCGGACTGCAACGGGCGCGCCGGTCAGCGATGTTTCACGGCTGCCGAAAAAGCCGTGCTCGAAAAGTGGTACCAGGGACCCAGAAACTCCGCCGGCGAGCAGCTTTTCCCGGGCATGCCGGCCGGCAGCGAACGATTCTGGGCCGCCTGGTTCCTCGACAGGGGGGACGACATCGCGGTCGGTAACCAGCTTGGCGGACGTTACGCGAAATACCTGGGCTTCGAAGGCGGCACGCCGGAGCATTACACGGCGCTGGACTTCGACTTCGACAAGGACCCCGAGCGGCTCGCGGCGACGGCTCGGCAGCTCGATGCGCTCGATCCCGACCTGGGCCGGTTTCGCGATGCAGGCGGCAAGTACCTCATGTGGCACGGCTGGGCGGATCCGCTCGTACTGCCGGATCAGAGCGTCGCTTATTACGAACGCGTCGCCGCGCAGATGGGCGGCATCGAGCGTATAAAGCCGTTTTTTCGCCTGTTCATGATCCCGCAGCACGGCCACTGCTGGGAGATGCCGTCGGACTACCCCGAGGTGTTCGATCCGATCACGATTCTCGACGACTGGGTCGAGACCGGCAGGCCGCCGGATGCGATCGTCGCGGAGGCGCGGCTGCCGGAATCGGCCAGCGTCCGCCGCGCCCTGTTGTGCCCGCACCCGGCGAGCGCGATCAGTCTCGATGCGAAAGATGCCCGCAGCCCGCGGTGCGCCGACGAATGACGGGCCCGGGACCTGCGCGCCAACTCGTGAATTATTCAGGCTGGGGCACGTCGAAGTCGACGACGACCTCTGTCGTCTCGCCGGCGAGAACTTCCGCCGCCCGTTCGCGCTTGTCGCCGCGAATCTCGGCGATGCGCAACGTGTATACGCCCGGCGCCAGCACGATCTGCTTGGGATTGCTGTTTGCGCTCGTATAGGTGCGACCACCCGCGACGTTCTTGCCGTCTGCGTCGATGACGTTGAGGACGGCGTCGACCAGCGTATTGCCGCGCCGCGCGCCCAGGCTCAGCGTTCCGCTCGAGAATTCGTGGCTGAGTTCGGTGCGCTCGCCGCCGTTGACGACCACGTTCTCGATGAGCGATTCGGGACCGTTGCTCATTTCCACCGATTTGATGTTGACATCGTAGGTGCCCGCCGCGATACGAATGACCGTGGGGTTCTGGTTCGCGGCCCGATAGGTGCGGCCGCCGGCAATCGTCTTGCCGTCATCCTGCGCACGCACCGCTACGACGGCGTCGCTCAAAGCGCCGTTGCGCCTGACTTCGACCGCGACCTCGCCGGCACTGTAGTCGAAGGATTTCTCGACCGCGTTGCCGTCCAGGATCTCGAACTCGAACGAGAATTTCGGCGAACCCTTGATGCCGATCGCCCTGACCTCCGCACGATAGCGCCCGTCTTCGAGCGGGATGCGGCGCGGGTTGGTGTTACTCGACGTGTAGGTGCGGCCGCCGGCGACGTCTGCACCGCTTGCCGCGTCCACCACCGCGACGACCGCATCCTGCAGCGCGCCGTCCGCGCTCGTCCCGACGATGAGCCTGCCATCGGGAACGGCGGGTTTCTCGTACGCCGTCTGCAATGCTTCGGACAGCTGGCCCGCGTCATTCGCGCTCAGGTAGAGCCCGTCGCCGGCCTGCGCCGCGCACTCGAGTTCGGCGGCGTCTTCGTCGGCGATATCGAAGCCGACGACGTGCAGCACGAACGGTGTGCCGCTCTTTTTGGCCGTCCGCACCGCCGCGCAGGGATCGAGCCCGCAGGTCTCGAGTCCGTCGCTGATCAGGACGATTGCAGCCCGCGTCGGCGCGCGCACGAGTTCGACTGCCGCAGTGATCGATGCCGTAATCGGCGTCTTGCCTTTCGGGGAGATCGAATTGATCGTCTGCTTGAGCGCGGCCTTGTCGACGGTGCCGATGTCCTCGAGCACCTCGATGTCCTCGCAATCACCCTCGCGCCTGTGGCCGTAGGCGATCAATCCGACGTCGCTGCCGTCGGGCAGTTCATCGATGAGCTTTCCGACCGCGTCTCGCGCAATAACGATCTTGTTGATGCCGTCGATTTGCCCCCACATGGAGTTCGAGGCATCGAGAATGAGTATGAGATCGGTTTCGCCGTCGTGCTCCGCGGCCTGGATACCGGCCGCAGACACGAGCCAGCAAAGAGAGCCGATCAACGCGGTGCGCAGCATGAGAGTTGCTGTCGTGGTCTTCATTCGACGCTCCCGTTATCGCCTGCGATCTTAACGCAACAGCCCTCGGCGGCGCGAATCCGGTCGCGCTCCCAACCGCCGTGCAAGTAACGTCGCCGTGTATGCGCCGACGGTCAGATTGCGCGCGAGTACCGGTTGTCGCCGGAACGTTCACGAACATTACTGCCGCCGCTCGCCGCAAGGTAGCGGTCGAAGACCATCGCGACGGAGCGCAGCAGGAGCCGCCCCTTCGGCGTGATGCGAATGCCGTCGGGCCCGAGCCGCAGCAGTCCGTCGTCTGCCAGGGGGCGTAAATTGACGAGTTCGGTCGCGAAATAGTCCTCGAATCTGCGCCCGCCGACGTTCCCGAAGCGCCGGTAATCGAGGCCACCGTGGCACATCAGCTCCTGGATCACTCGGGCGCGCACGCGATCGTCGTCGTCGATTTCGATGCCCTTTTGAATCGCGAGCCGGCCGGAGCCTATCAATGCCTCGTACTCCGGCGTGCTGACGGCATTCTGTGCAAATGCGTGCGCGATGCTGCCGATCGCGCTGGCGCCCAGGCCGACCAGGTCGCAGTCGCCATGCGTCGAGTAGCCCTGGAAGTTGCGCTGCAGCGTGCCGTCTTTCTGCGCAAGCACGAGGTCGTCCTCCGCGAGCGCGAAATGGTCCATTCCGATATAGCAGTAATCGGCGGACGCGAGCTTTTCGATCGTATGCTGCAGTATTTCGAGCTTGGTGGCCTGGCTCGGCAGATCCTCGTCCTTGATCATGCGCTGCCCCTTGAAGCGCGCGGGCAGGTGTGCGTAGTTGTAGATCGCAAGCCGGTCCGGCCGCAACTCGATCACCCGATCGAGCGTCCGGTCGAAGCCCGCGACGGACTGGTGCGGCAGTCCGTAGATGAGGTCGAACGAGATCGAGCGGAAGCCGTATTGTCTCGCCTCGCACACGATTGACGTCACCTGGTCGACCGTTTGCAGGCGATTGACCGCAATCTGCACCGCGGGTTCGAAGTCCTGGATGCCGAGGCTCAGGCGGTTGAAGCCGAGGTCGGCGAGCATCCCGACCGACTCGCCGTGTACCGACCGCGGATCGACTTCGATCGAAAACTCGCGCTCCGCGCCGAACTCCAGGTTGAAACATCGGGCGAGCGCGGCCATGAGGTCGACTAATTGCCCCTCGCCGAGATAGGTCGGCGTGCCGCCGCCGAAATGCAATTGTTGCACGACGCGTCCGGCATCGAACAGCGCCGACTGCATCGCGATTTCGCGGTGCAGGTGTTCGAGATAGCGTTGTATGCGTGCCCGGTTACGGGTCACGACTTTATTGCAGCCGCAGTAATAGCAGAGCGATTCGCAAAACGGTATGTGCACGTACAGCGACAGCGGGCGCGCTTCCCGGTTGCTGATCGCGGCCTGCGCGCGATAGTCGTCGGCGGTGAAGCCCTCGTTGAGTTGCAGCGCTGTGGGATACGAGGTGTACCGTGGTCCGCGGCCGCCATAGCGCTCGATCAACTCCGGATCGAAGCAGACGTCGCTTGCCGGGTGGATCGTAAACGGCTGGATTCGCTCTTCCATAGGTGCCACATGCTGAGGCACGGGCGCGGTGCAGCAAATCGGTATTTGCCGCAGGTGAGCCGTTTCCCTCGGGTTGAGCGACGCCGTGAGCGGGTCCAACGCAGTTTCGGTCTGCCGCAGCCCGGTGCCAAGCCCACATCCGTCACCGATTCGCGGGTAAGATCGGACAATGGCCTAGCGAGAGCCCGTGCAATCGGTGACGGATGCGGGCTAGAACTCGAGCCGCAAACGGAGGCCGTAGACCAGGTCCTCGTCCTGCCCCGGCGCATAGGCGCGCATGCCTTTCTCGGGCCGCTGCATATGGGCGTATGGCAGAACCTGGAGCCGCGTATCCACGCCCAGCAGCCTGTCCATTCGCCGGTTTATCGCACCGAGCGGGTCGGTCAGTACCCACACCCACTTGTCACGCGTCCTGCGGTGGCCGAGCTCGAAATCGCGCTGCCTGATATCGCGCCGCACGTTCATGAAATACTGGCCCAGCATGGAGCCGAGCATGGGTGTGAATATCACGTCCTGGATGGAAACTTCCTCGAACATCGCTTCGGCGCCGAACTCGTAAATGGACGACAGCAGCATCGAATACCAGAAGGCCCCGGTGTCGCTGTAACCACGTTCCTTCGCGCGAACGAAATACGCGGCTCCCCAATAGGGGTGCAACAGGTAGTTGAGGTAGAGATCGTCCGAGTCGAACTGCGGATTCGTGACGTTGTCTCTCCAGCGGGACAGGTAGTCCCCTTGTTTCTGCTCGTCCGACCAGTTGCTGATAGTTTCCGGCACGACGTACAGGACGCCAATCGTGACCCACTGGTAACCGAGGAAATACCAGGTGTCGCGTTTCAGCCCGTCCGAATCGGGCAGGTCGAAATCGTTTCGCTCGGGTTGATCGCTCGTGGCCTGATCGATTTCGACATCATTCTCCTGCTCGCCGTGGCTGGTCAACGTTGTCAGCGTCAAAACCAGGCCGACGGCAATGGCGCCGATCAAGCGGCCCCGAACGCTCATTGCCTGGGCGCCGATGTGCGCACGGAAAAGTGCAGTCCGAAATCCGTGGTCGCATTGGCGGATACGTCCTCGACCACGGCGAACAGCAGGGTCAGGCCGCGTAGGGGCATGCGGTATTCTCCGCCAACCGCAAGCTGCAGCGATTTACCACCGAGCTCCTCGAGGTCGCTGTCGAAATATTCGCCTTGTGCGTAAAGCTGTGCCGTCAGGCCGAGTCGCCCGGTTGCGCGCCACGTCGCCGCGAGCCCCGCGAACGGCACACTGCGGCGCTGTATGTCCGGCAACACGTCACCATCGCCGAGCAGCACGGCGCCCGCAAATCCGGAAAGCCCGAACGCTCGCTCGAACAAGCTCAGCGTGTCCGACGCATACAGTCCGAGCGCGAAATCGGCCGCGCCGCTGCCGAGCAGCTTGCCTGCGTCGCCGGTGGGCAACTTGAGGCTCGAGCGCAGCGCGAGCGTCCGGCCGTCGCCGGCCGAGGCACGCTTGAGCGCGATCGCTGCCGAGAGCTGCACATCGCCGATGCCCGCTGCCGGCGAGCGCAGTTCGAAAACGGTCGCGCCGGCGCGCTCGTACTGGAAATGCAGCTGGTTGCTGGGTCCGCGCCGCTTGGCGTTCGAGATGCCGAACGCGCCGTGCCAGCCTTCGATAAGGTTGTCGAGGTAACCGTCCGTGTGCGCGACGAGCGGTACATCGACGCCCAGTTCCAGGCGATCCGAGATGCCGTGCCGCATCGACAGTGTCAGGAAATAGCTCTCGCCGTCGAGCACGACGGCTTCGAGCGGGCTGCTTGCGGCGTCTGCATGATTCGCGATATCGACGGTAAGCCGGTAGTCTGGCCGCTGGTCGGCGGCAAGCACCGCCGTTTGAAAAGGCGGCAGTCCATAGATTTGTAAAAACGGATTCTGGTTACGCAGCGGGAATTCGGGCGCCTGCGCGAAACTGCTCGATGCGCAGAAGAACAACAGGCTCGTGACGAGCAGCGGCCGCCGGTCTGCGGTGCTCGGAGATCGTCGCTCGATTGTTTGCACGTTCGTCACTCGGCGAAACGGGACCAGAACTTTGTCGCAATTTAGAGGTCCCGATACCTGTAAGGGAATTATGTGTAAAGCGATGTTAGCAAAAGCGAAATCATGGCGCTTCGTGCTCGTTATCCTGATAGCAGGTCAGGGATTCTGGCCCGCCACCGGGCACGCGGCCAGCGACGCGTTCATGCCGGCGTTCAATGCGACGTACAAGGTTCGATACGGCGTGTTGAGCGGCACCATGACCCTCGAACTCAGGAACAGCGGAGACGGCTACGTTTACGAAACGTCGCTGAGCCCCCGTGGCGTGGCAAGCTGGCTCAGGCGCGGCGAGATTCGGGAAGTCACGCGGCTGCTGACGGCCGGGGGCGCCGTCAGGCCGCTCGACTACACCAACACGGATACGATTGCGCGGCCGGACCGCTATGCGCGTTATGCGTTCGATGCCTCGGCGGGGCGGGTGAGCGGAGAATACAAGTCGCAAACGATCGACGAGCCGATGCGCGACGGCGGGCAGAACCGCATCTCGGCGCACGTGGCGATCATGCAGGCATTGCGTTCGGGCGAAGAACTCTCCGCTTTCCCGGTTTTCGACCGCGGGCGATGGAAGGACTATCGTTTCGAAATCCTGCCCGCGGAACCGGTCGAAACGCCGTCCGGAGACTTCGACGCGGTTGAAGTACGTTATGCGGCCGCGGACGACGATCGAAGCTGGTCGCTCTACCTGGCGGAGGACCTGGACTATCTGCCCGTCGTCATCGTGTTCCGCGAAGGCGACAAGACGAAGTCGCGCGCCCAGCTGACGGACTACCGGTTCACCGGCGCCGGCGAATAGCTCGAGTCTCGATTCGACAGAGGTATGTCCCGCACGACTCGGCGCCTGCGATATTCGGGCTAGGAGCCTGGCCTGATTTTCTTCCCGCCGTCCCGTTCACCGCCGCGGAGCGTCTCCTCCGCGACCTGTCGTGCGGCGTGAATGTTGTTCCGGAATCGGTCCAGCCATCGCCTGGCCCAGGCGAACTCCGCGCCCAGGATCCCGAGCCCGAGGGGAATGAAGAGCAACGCGGGTCCCGGCAGCAGTATCATAGCCAGCCCGACGAGCAGTACCGTCGAACCCAGCAGCAGAATGACCGTTTTGCGCGCCTGTCGATAGGATGCGATGGCGAGCCGTTCGATTTCCTTTTCGAGCGGCGACACGAGCGCGGCGGTATCGGCGCCCGAGAAGATCGAGGCCAGGATCCCGACGGCCAGGATACCGCCGATGACGGCCAGCGATACGAGGTTCGGAATCGGGTAGTGATGCACCAGCAGCATCTTGACGCCGACGAAAGCCAACAGGAACGCGAGGCTCATCTTGAGGTAGCGGAATTTCTCCATCAGCCCCGCGAGCACGAAATACAGCGACCGCAGTCCGAGGATTGCAAACACGTTTGACGTGAAAACGATGAAAGGATCGCGCGTAATTGCGAAAATCGCGGGAATGGAATCGATGGCGAACGTCACGTCGCTGGCCTCGACCAGCACGAGTGCGAGAAACAGTGGCGTCGCAGTCCGCACCCCGTCGACGCGCACGAAAAAGCGGCTGCCGTGAAAATCGGCAGTGATCGGATACAGCCGCCGCACGAGCCGAATGATGAAGTTCTCTTTGGGCGGGAGTCTGTCGTGCCGCATGACCAGCATGCTCGCGGCCGAGAATATGAGCATGGCGCCGAGCAGGTAGACGAGCCAGGCGAATTGCTCGAGCAGCGCGATGCCGCCGAAAATCATGATTCCGCGCAGCACCACCGCGCCGAGAATGCCCCAGAAGAGAACCCGGTGTTGCTCCGCGAGTGGCACCTGGAAGTGCGCGAAGATCATGGCGATTACGAAAATGTTATCGATGGACAGCGACTTCTCAACCAGGTAGCCGGTAAAAAACTGCAGCGCGGCCTCGGTTCCGGTCAATTGCTCGGTGTCGATGTCCCAGCCGGACGGGTTGAGTTCGTAGAGAAAATAAATGCCCACGTTGAACATCAACGCAAGTGCGATCCATACGGCGGTCCAGGCCAGCGCTTCGGGCAGGCTCACGACACGTGCTTCACGATGAAATACGCCCAGGTCAAGGGCGACGACGACCGCGACCAGCGCGAGAAAGCCAAGCCAGATCAGAACGGTAATCGAAATCATCAGGCGCCGGCGCTCGAGGATCAGGCCCATCGGGCGCGAGCACATGCCGTGCCGTCCGGGCAGGCATCGATTATTGTCCGATCCGCGCGTATTGGCCAGCCGTTGCGACGAAAAGCCGATTCGACTCACGCCATCTCGCTCCGGCATCGCGCGCGGCTCCTACTCGCACGCCCCGCGCGACGCACGGTCGACTTGCCAGTACAATAAGCGAAAGCGAAATCAGAACAAGTCAATGGCCGACCGGTATCGGGCCGAACGGGGGGTGGCAATGAGGCTCAAAATAGGCTTGCTCGGTGGCGGGTCCTGGGGGACGACCGTCGGCGCGCTCGTCGCGCGCAACACGTCGGTCATGCTCTGGGCGCGCGATGCTGCCGTTGTCGACGAGATCAACGAACGGCACACGAACAGCCGCTTTCTCCCCGACGCGAAGCTTCCCGAGAGGCTCGCGGCCACCATGGATATCGAGCATGCGGTCGCCGGCGCGGACGTCGTCGTGATGGGCATTCCGTCGCAGGGGTTTCGCGATGTGCTCACGCAGGTCAAGAGCTACGTACGGCCGTGGGTCCCGGTCGTGAGCCTGTCCAAGGGGCTGGAACTCGACACGCGCATGCGCATGACCGAAATTATCGAAGACGTCTTGCCGGGACATCCGGCCGGCGTGCTGACGGGACCCAACCTCGCCCGTGAAATCATGTCCGGCTATGCGGCCGCGAGCGTGATTGCCATGGCGGACGATACGATCGTCAGGGAACTGCAAAAGGTATTCCACAGCGGACTGTTCCGCGTCTACACGAATCACGACGTCATAGGCTGCGAACTCGGCGGCGTATTGAAGAACATCATCGCGATTGCGGCGGGCATGGGGGATGGCCAGGGCGCCGGCGAGAACACGCGCTCGGCGGTGATCACGCGCGGCCTCGCGGAAATCACGCGGCTCGGCGTCGCAATGGGCGGCGAGCCGCAGACCTTTGCGGGACTCGCGGGCATGGGCGACCTGGTCGCGACCTGCACGAGCGCGCAG